>JBMSAU010000121.1:0-26399 GCA_049414625.1 Thermodesulfobacteriaceae bacterium | reverse complement strand
GGACTACTACTGCGTGGCACGGGAGGGAAAGGACCTGTATTATTTTGACGAAGAAGAGCACTTAAAGAGGTTTTTGGAGGACCTAAGCGAATACAAAAGGCTTAGAAAACTTAACATAAAAAGCGTAGAGGATGTGTTTGTAAAGGGTTGGGAGGGTTGGAAGAGGGCGGAAATATACCTTTCTGAGTTAAAATAGGCTAATGTGGAACTTTCCAAGATAAAGGGCATCACCCAAAATTCAAAGGAAGTTCAGGAAGGCTGGGTCTTTGTAGCCATAAAGGGTTCTTCTACCGATGGGCACAACTTTGTTCAAGAAGCCCTAAATAGGGGTGCCAGTTTGGTATTTGTGGAGAGGGATGTAGGGATAAAAGACGAAAGGATCATTAAAGTAGAAGACACCAGAAAACTTCTTGGAGAGTTGGCTAATGAGTTCTTTGGTAGACCATCCGAAAGGCTAAAGGTAGTGGGTATAACAGGCACCAACGGAAAAACCACAAGTAGCCATATAGTGGAATCTGTTCTCAACGCAGGGGGTATTCCCACTGGTCTTATAGGCACCATATACTACCGCTTCAAAGGCAAAATATACGAGTACGAAGGAAGAACGACTCCAGAACCTATCCAGTGGCACCGCACCCTAAAACAGATGCTGGAGGATGGAGCAAAGGCGGTCGCCTGTGAGGTTTCTTCCCATGCTTTAGACCAAAGGCAGGATCTTTGGGCTAAACTTCTCAGCCTGCGGGTGGACCAACCTTTCAAGGGACCACCTTGACTACCACGGTGATATGGAATCCTATTTTCAAGCAAAGAAAAAGCTCTTCACAAAGTATCTTAAGGAGGATGGGGCAGCTATAATCTCTTTTGAGACAGAATACGGAAGAAGGCTCTTTACTGAGCTTAAAGCTTCTCGACCAGCGTTACGGCTTATCTCTGTAAACGATGATTTTTACCGAGTAGCCTTAATCCGAAGAACGCCCTTCCTTGAGTTAGCGATTGAAATAGCTGGAAAGATTTATGAAGTGAAGACAAGGCTTATCGGCGACTTTCAGGCCAAAAATCTTGGGGTTGCCTTAGGAGTTCTCTATGCCCTTGGTTTTTCTGTGGATGACCTTGTGAAAGCCTTACCAACCCTCACCAATCCACCGGGGAGGCTTGAGCTTGTTGGTGAGAAAAATGGAGCCTATGTGTTTGTTGACTATGCTCATACACCTGACGCCTTAAGGTCTGCTTTAGAGAGCTTAGCTCCTCTTCGAAGGAATAGGCTAATCGTTCTTTTTGGTTGTGGGGGAAATCGGGATGTCGGAAAAAGACCACTCATGGGTAAGGTTGCTGAAGAACTTTCCGACCTCATCATCCTAACCTCAGACAACCCAAGGTTTGAAGACCCAAAGATGATCATCGAAGACATTAAAAAAGGACTAACGGGAATTAAGCCCTGTTATGTGTGGGTCGATAGAGAGGAGGCTATCAAGTGTGCCCTTGAAATGCTAAGGGCTGGGGATGTGCTCCTTATAGCGGGGAAGGGGCATGAGGATTATCAAGAGGTGCAGGGTAAAAGAATCTCCTTTTCTGACCGAGAGGTAGTAAAGAGGCTCTTATCGGAGATTAAAAGCTAAGAGGGGAAAAATGATTGCGAGGAGGGCCCTATCTACAGAAGATGTAGTCCGGGCAACGAAAGGGATTCTTTTAAACGGGGATATGGGCATTACTTTTTCTGGGGTAACCACTGATTCCCGGGAGGTTGAGCCGGGTTTTCTTTTCTTTGCGTTAAAAGGGAAAAGGTTTGACGGACATGAGTTTATAAAAGAAGCCATAGAAAGAGGTGTAAAGGGAGCGGTTGTTGAGCGCATGCCGGATTACCTAAAATGGGGCGACCTACCGAGGGATGTATCAATCATCATGGTTAAGGATACCCTTTTTGCCCTGGGTGAACTTGCAAGGTATGTTCGTACCCTTGATAGCTATAAAGTAATCGCCATAACGGGCTCTTGCGGAAAAACGACAACCAAAGAGATGACCTATCAGATCCTTTCTAAATTTTACACATGTGGAAAGAACGAGGCAAACTTCAACAATTTAATCGGCGTTCCTATGACGATTCTTGCTCAGGATAAGGATAAGGAGTGGGTAATCCTTGAGATAGCAACAAACTCACCCGGTGAAATAGCAAGGCTTACAGAAATTACAAACCCTGACCTTGGAGTTATCACCTGTGTTTATCCTGCCCATCTTGAGGGATTAAAAAGCCTTGAAGGGGTCTTGAAAGAGAAAACCTCCCTTTTTGCAAAGATGAAAAAAGACGGCACGATCGTCTATTTTTACGACCAGGAAAACCTTCGCGAAAGAGCTAAAGATTTCCCGCAAACTAAGATTAGCTTTGGATTTGAAAAAGGGGCAGACCTTTGGATAGAAAATTTTGAAGAAGTTAAAGAAGGAGCAAAGATAAGTTTGGTTTGGTCTGAGAAGAAGAGGGAAGTCTTTGCTAGGGTTAAAGGAAAGCATCAAGTCTTAAACCTTTCTGCAAGCATAGCCATTGCCCTTGGGACAGGGTTAGAGTTTGAAGAGGTCTGTGAGAAACTACCAGAGATAGAAGAGTTCTACAGTAGGCTCAAGGTCATAAAGACTGAAAATTTGGTTATCCTTGATGACACCTACAACGCAAACCCTGGTTCTATGACTGTAGCCCTTGAGTATCTTGAGAATTTCCCAAAAGGGGATTTTAAAAAGGTGGCCATACTTGGCGATATGAAGGAACTTGGGGAGTTTGCTAAGTCAGCCCATCAAAGTATCGGGGAGCTTGCGGGAAAAGTTGCGGATTTTGCCATTTTTGTGGGTGAGTATGCCCAAGACTATAGAGCTGGCTTTGGAAAGGGCGATTGCTTGACCTTTGAGACGACTGAAACCTTGTTAGAAGCCTTAAAGCAAGGGAAGATTGACCTTTCTCGGTGTGTGGTTTTAGTTAAAGGGTCGAGGGCTATGAGGATGGAAAGGGTCGTTTTGGCTTTGCTTGAGGGAGGAAGATAGGGCATGTTTTACCACCTTCTTTATCCGCTTTCTGAATGGATAAGCGTATTTAATGTCTTTAAATACATTACCTTTCGGATGATCTACGGTTCCATCTTTGCCTTTTTGCTTGTCTATTTTCTTATGCCAAGGTTTATAAGGTTTATGAGGGAAAAGCAGTTTGGTCAGATTGTGAGGGAGGAGGGTCCTTCGCATCATATGGTCAAGAGCGGGACCCCTACGATGGGAGGAGTTGTTATCATCCTTTCGGTGGTCATTTCCTCACTCCTTTGGTGCAACCTCACCAATCCTTTTGTCTGGCTTGCCCTTTTTGTGCTTCTTTTCTTTGGGCTTATTGGATTTGTAGATGATTACCTAAAGATCAAGCGCGGAAAAAATCTTGGTCTTACGGGAAAACAAAAGCTTCTACTTCAGGCTCTTGGAGTTTTGATCTTCTATCTTCTTCTTTTTGAAGTATTGGGGTTTAGCACAACTCTTAACCTACCTTTCTTTAAAGAGGTTGTCGTGGACCTTGGGATTTTTTACCTTGTCTTTTCGCTTCTTGTTATGCTTGGGAGTTCTAACGCGGTGAATCTAACGGATGGTCTTGATGGACTTGCTATTGTGCCCTTCTGCGTTGTAGCAGGGGTATATCTTGTTTTTGCTTACGTATCTGGGCATGTTAAGTTTGCCCAGTATTTATTCATACCTTACATCCCCTATGCTGGAGAGTTAGCCATAGTTTGTGCCATCCTCGGCGGGGCTGGGCTTGGTTTCTTATGGTATAACTCCCATCCAGCAGAAGTTTTTATGGGGGATGTTGGGGCTTTAGGGCTTGGAGGGGTGATGGGAGCAATAGCCATCATGGTGAAGCAGGAGTTTGTGCTGCTTCTTGCTGGAGCTATTTTTGTTGCTGAAGCCCTATCAGTAATCCTTCAGGTAGGATATTTTAAGCTTACAGGTGGAAAAAGAATATTTAAGATGGCGCCCCTTCATCATCATTTTGAACTACTTGGCTGGAAGGAAAATAAAGTGGTGGTTAGATTTTGGATAATTTCTGTGATTTTTGGGCTTTTAGCCCTTAGCACCTTGAAGATAAGGTAAGGAAGAGCCATGGATGTTAGAGGGAAAAAAGTAGTGGTAGTAGGCTTTGGCAAGAGCGGGCAATCCGCGGTTAGGCTCCTTTTGGTGAAAGGGGCAAACGTAGTGGTAAGCGAGTCCAAACCAAAGGAGAAGCTCCCACCCTCTATGGTTTCTTCCTTTGAGGTTCAAGGGGTAGTTTTTGAGACTGGAGCTCATCGAGAAGAAACTCTCAGAAAAGCTGACCTTGTGGTTGTAAGCCCAGGTGTTCCGCAAGAAGTTTATCTGTCTGCCTTGCGGGCGGGGGTTCCCGTTATCTCTGAGCTTGAATTAGCCTGGTCCTATCTTTCAGAGGATGAAAAAAAGAGAACTGTTGCCATAACGGGAACAAACGGAAAGACTACGACCACAGCCATGGTCTCGGACCTCTTTAAGTTTGCCGGAGAAAAGGTGTTTACCGGTGGAAATTACGGGATACCTCTTTCGGACTATGTGCTCTCTAATGTTAAAGTTGATAGAATTGTGCTTGAGGTGTCAAGCTTTCAGCTTGAAAGGATAGAAACCTTTGCCCCAAAAGTTGGCGTCCTTCTAAACATAACCCCAGACCATCTTGAAAGGTATCGAGACCTAAAGGAGTATGCCTACTACAAATACAGGCTCTTTGAGAATCAAACTCCGGAGGACTTTGCCATCTTAGCAAGAGCATTGCCCTACTTTGAAGATTTTAAAGGGATGGTTAAAGGGGAAAAGCTTTTCTTTGGGGAGAAGCAAGAAGAAGGGATCTCTGCCTACTTAAAGAACGGGAATGCCATCTTAAAACTCTTCGGGGAAGAGGAAGTTTATTCCCTTCACAAGTTTAAGCTTCTTGGGGTGCATAATCGTTTGAACCTTCTTTCAGCCCTTCTTGTGGGGAAGGTCTTTGGGGTTAGCAAGGAGGTATGCCAAAGGCTAATAGACAACTTTATCGGCTTTCCTCATCGGATTGAGTTTGTAGGGACCTTTGGAGGGGTCCACTTTATTAACGATTCTAAGGCTACAAACGTGGACGCCACTCTTCAGGCTTTAAAAGGCTTGCCTTCTCCCATTATTTTAATCCTTGGTGGGAGGCATAAAGGTGGATCCTACGCTCCGCTTATCCCTCTAATCAAAGAAAAGGTAAGAGTTCTTATCCTTATGGGAGAAGCAAGATGGATTATAGCTGATGAACTTGCAAACCTTGTTGAAACCTATGTTGTGGAAGACCTTCCTTCTGCTTTAGCGGTAGCCTTTAAGACGGCAAAACCAGGAGATACAGTCCTTCTTTCTCCAGCCTGCTCAAGCTTCGATCAGTTTAAGGATTATGCAGAAAGGGGCGAGGTATTTAGACAGCTTGTCTTAGAGTATGCCCCAAAGTATCTTGGAAAAAAGGAAGAGGGAGTGGGGTACCATTGAGATGGATGGTCGTTGCTGGAGGAACTGGGGGGCACATCATGCCTGGGCTTGCCTTAACTGAAGCCCTTCTTGAAAAAGGAAGGGAGGTTGTTTTTGTAGCCGGCTCTCGTCCTATTGAGAAGAGAATCCTTAAAGATAAGCCATTTCCAGTTTATCATCTTGAGGTCGAAGGCTTTGTTGGAAGGTCTTGGCCAAGAAAAATAATTGCCCTTTTTAAGCTTGGTCTTGCCTTTTTGCGGTCTTTACAGCTTGTTAAACACTTTAACCCTCAGATTATCTTTGCTGAGGGGGGCTATGTATCTATACCCGTCGTTTTAGCGGGGAAGCTATTTGGAAAAAGGCTTGGGCTACATGAACAGAACGCTATCCCTGGTGTGGCAAACAAGCTCCTTTCCCGTCTTGTTGACAGGGTGTTCATCTCCTTCCCCGAGAGCAGAGATTGTTTCCCAAAGGATAAGGTAGTTTTTAGCGGAAATTTTGTCCGAAGGTCTCTTTTTAAGAAAAAAAAGTCTGAAAAAGAAAGTGTTTGTCTTCTCATCCTGGGGGGTAGCCTTGGTGCAAGGTTTATAAACGAGCTTTCTTTAGAAGTCTTGCCAAAGCTCCTTGAGGAGTTCCCAAATCTGAGGGTTATCTGGCAGACTGGGCTTGATGATTATGAAAGGGTAAAGAAAAAGTTTAATGAAGAACACTTTGGAGGAAGAGTTAAGATTTTGCCTTTTATCGATGATATGGGTTCTGTTTATAGCGAGGCAGACTTTGTGGTGAGCCGAGCTGGGGCAAGCACCATTGCTGAACTTTGTGCCCTCGAGATACCTGCCCTTTTTATACCCTTTCCTTACGCCACGCACAACCATCAAGAGAAAAACGCAAAGGCGTTGGTGGAAGCTGGTTGCGCCTTCATGCTAAGGCAAAGCGAAGCTACACCGGAGAGAGTCTTAAGCCTTTTGAAAAGTGCCCTTTCTCAAAAGGAACTTAGGGTTAGAATGGGAAGAAAAATGAGAAAGTTTTTTGATCCTCAAGGCTTAGAGAGGGTAATTGCTGAGATGGAAGCTTTGGTTGAAAGGAGATAAGGCATGCTTGAGAAGAAGAGAAAAATTCATTTTGTGGGTGTAGGCGGTGTAGGGATGAGCGGTTTAGCCCTTGTCTTGCATTTGATGGGGCATGAGGTTTCCGGATGCGATCTTTCAGAAAGCAAATACTTAGAAAAGGTCCGCGGAGCCGGAATACCCGTTTTTCTTGGTCATCATCCCTCTCATCTTGAGGGGGTTGAGATAGTGGTTTATTCTTCAGCTGTGTCTCTCGACCATCCCGAGCTAAAGCAAGCTCGAGAGCTTGGGTTATGGGTTATACCAAGGGCTAAGATGCTCGCTGAAGTGATGAGCGTTCATCCAAAGAGCATCGTTGTTGCTGGCTCTCACGGAAAGACTACAACAACCTCCATGCTTGCTGAGCTTCTCTGCAAGCTTGGGCTAAAACCAACCGTGATTGTGGGGGGGATCGTTAACAACCTGCAAAGCCACTCCTTACTTGGCGAGGGAACATACCTTGTAGCCGAGGCTGATGAAAGCGATGGCTCATTTCTCTACTACAACCCTTACATTACCATCATCACGAACATCGACCGGGAACACCTTGATTTTTACGCTGACTTTAACGCTATAAAAAAGGCTTTCCAAAGCTTTATCTTGAGAACAAGCCCTGAGGGTAGGGTTATCCTTTGCGGAGATGACCCTGGTATAAGAGAAACGGTTGCTGAGCTTTCTTTACCTTTTATCTTCTATGGTTTGGACGAAGAGAACGAAGTGAGAGGAAAAGTCTTAAGCGATACCGCTTATCCAGAGGTTGCCGTATACCATGGGGAGAAATTTCTTGGGGTTCTTAAGCTTCAAGTTCCAGGGCTTCACAATGTTCAGAATGCCTTGGGTGTTATCGCCTGTGCCTTAGTTTTAGGTTTACCCATCCCAGAGGTTTTATCTGTCCTTTCTCAGTTTAGGGGAGTAAAGAGGAGGCTTGAGCTGAAGGGTATAGCTCAAGGTGCTCTAATCTATGATGACTATGCTCACCATCCAAAGGAGATAGAAGTTACCTTAAAAGCTTTAAAGAAAAAACATCCGGATAAGCGCCTAATTCTTCTTTTTCAGCCCCATAGATACACCCGAACTAAAGCCCTTTGGGAAGACTTTCTTTTGGTGTTAAAGGAGCCTGATATTCTCATCCTTACGGATATCTATCCGGCAAGCGAAAAGCCTATACCAGGAGTGTGTGGGGAGGTTTTCTATCAAGCGGTAAAGGAAGTTCGAAAAGAGAAGCCCACTTTCTATGGTGAAAAAAGCAAGGCTTTAGAGGTGGTTAAAGCGCTTCTTTCTCCAGGGGACCTTTTTGTGACCATGGGTGCAGGGGATGTGTATAAAATCGGAGAAGCCCTTTTGATGGTGAATGAAGAGAGAGATGGAAAAGTCCTTTCAGCTTAAGATTTTTGAAAAATTTTTGAAGGAGAAGGGCATAGCTTACAAGGTGGATGAGCCATTAGCTAAGTATACCACTATAAGAATAGGCGGTCCGGCAAGCTTTATGGTTTTTCCAAAAAAGGAGGATGAGCTTCTTGAAATAGTAAAAAATGCCACGGAGCTTGATATACCGTGGTATGTAGTGGGAGGGGGTAGCAATCTTCTTTGTGCTGATGAGGGATACCCTGGGGTGGTGATAAACCTAAGGAGTATGAAAGGGATAGCTGAGAGGTCACTTGTTCCAGATGTCACTTTATCTCTTGAGGCTTTAGCTGGGACTATGGTAGGCGAGGTAATAAGCTTTGCCAGGAGGAAGGGCTACGCTGGGCTTGAGTTTTTAGCTGGGGTTCCGGCAACGGTTGGTGGTGCGGTGCGGATGAACGCAGGAGCCTACGGAAGAAGCTTTTCTATGCTTGTGAGAAGGGTAAAGCTTCTTAAAGACGGGAAAATAGAAGATTATGAACCAAAGGATGGCGATTGGACTTATCGGTCCTTTCGCAAAGAAGGCATAGTAGTCTCCGCAACCCTTGAGTTAGTAAGAGCTAATCCAGAAGAAATCGAAAGAAAATTGAAAGAAATCTACTTTAAAAGGAAGGCAAGCCAGCCCTTAGCTGAAAAAACCTTTGGGTCTGCCTTTAAAAATCCGCCCTGTTGTTATGCAGGAAAGTTGATCGAAGATTGTGGGCTTAAGGGCTTAAGGGTCGGTGGGGCAAAGGTGTCGGAAAAGCATGCGAACTTTATCGTAAACCTTGGCTCAGCAACGGCAAAAGATGTTTTAGTGCTTCTTAGGGAGGTGCAAAAAAGGGTTTGGGAAAGGTTTAGAATTATGCTTGAGCCGGAGGTTAAGTTTTTAGGATGCAGTTTGTAAGAGAATTTTGGCAAACAAGGAAAAAGCTATTTTTAGGCTTTATTTTTAGTTTGCTTGGAATACTGCTTGCGGGGCTTTTGTTCTATGCCCTATATTTTACTAGGCTTTTTGTGCTTAAAGAAATAAAAGTCTACGGAAATGTTAAGGTTAGCAAGGAAGACATTTTAAGGATGCTTGACTTAAAAGGTGGTGAGATCTTATATCGTTTAGACCTAGTGCAATTGAGAGAAAGGCTAAAAAAACATCATCTTATTGAAGATGTTATGCTAAGAAGACAACTTCCTTCGACCCTTGTGGTGCAGGTTAAAGAGAGGGTACCTCTTGCCATCTTAGTTCAGAACAATAAAGGTTATCTTGTAGACCGTAACGGTGTTATTTTATCTGAAGCTAAACCAAATGACATCTTATACTATCCTTATGTGATCATCGAAGATGAAAAGAATAAAGATGTCTTTTTCAATTTTTTAGCCTGGTTAAAACAGAATAAGAAGTATCTACCAGTTTATGAAAATCTGCGAAAGATCTTTTTAACAAAGGATAAGATCATTTTATACACCAAAAGTCATATAACTATCTATTTACCCCTTACAACCGCTGATGAATTATTTAGGCTTTATTCTTATCTTGATAGGATTATGACCTATATATATGATAATCACTTGGAAGACCGTGTAGAATTGATCAGACTTGATTATCCATTTGGTCGAGCTTTAGTAAAGTACAGAAGCACTTAGGGGTGGTTTAAGTGAGCGGTGGTGCTTATTTAGTGGTTGATGTGGGGACGACTAAGGTTTGCGCTCTTGTAGGGGAGCTTAAAGGGAACGAGCATTGGGTAACAGGGATAGGCGTTGTGCCTTCAAGCGGTGTGAAAAAAGGGACGATTATCAACCTTGAAGAAGCAACTTTAAGTATCAAACAGGCCATCGAAAAGGCTTTAGCTCAGGCTAAACAGACACCGCAGGTGGTGCTGGCAAGCATTGCCGGAAGCCATGTGAAGACCTGGACTGGTATGGGTGTTGTAGTTTTAAAAAATCGGGAGGTAACTCCTGAGGATGTTGACGAGGTTATTCAAGCAGCTCAATCCATAGACCTTCCTCAGGACCAGATGATACTCCATGTGATCCCTCAGGAGTTTGTGGTTGACAATTTAAGGGGGATTCAGCAGCCCATTGGGATGTCTGGTGTAAGGCTTGAAGCTCATGTGCAGTTGATCACTGCCCAGCGCTTTCAGGTGCAAAACCTCCTTCGCTGTTTCGAAAATTTAGGGATCGAGGTTTCGGCTGTCCTCTATCAAGGGTTAGCCTCTGCAGAGGCTGTTTTGACGCCAGAAGAGAAAGACCTTGGGGTGCTTATCATCGACCTTGGCGGTGGAACTACAGACTTTGCGGTTATTCAGGAAAATGTCCTCAAGTATGTAGGATCAATACCTGTAGGTGGGGAAAACTTGACGAACGACTTAGCCATTGGGCTTCGCACCACTAAAAAGGAGGCGGAACGAATCAAGATAGAAAAGGGGGTTTGCCTTAGAGAGCTTGTTGACGAGCAAGAAGAAGTTGAAGTCCCAGGGGTTGGAGCGAGACCTTCAAGAAGGATAAGCAGAAGGGTTCTTGCCGAAATATTAGAGCTAAGGATGAGGGAGATACTCGAGCTGATAGACAAAAATGTTTCTAAACATATAGATAAAAGTCTTTTGACGGGTGGTGCGGTCTTAACTGGGGGTTCAGCCCTTTTACCTGGGCTAATCTATCTGACAGACCAGACTTTAGACCTTCCGACGAGGATTGGCTATCCTGTTAAGCTAAAAGGGCTTGGAGAGGAGATAAATCATCCTCAATTTGCCACGGCGGTGGGAATGCTTGTTTATGCGTTTCAAAACTATCAAGTTGAAGAGGCTAAAACATTTAAGGGGAAGGGGATTTTACAGAAGCTTAAGGAGTGGATTAAAGGGTTTTAAAATTCTATAGGGGGAATGAAGATGGGTTTAGCCTTTGAGATGGTAGATGAAGAAATAAAACTTCAACCTATCATAAAAGTGATAGGCGTGGGTGGTGCTGGTGGGAACGCGGTAGCTCATATGATAAAGAAGGGAATAAGTGGAGTGGAGTTTATAGTAGCGAACACGGATTACAAAGTTCTTTCTCTTAACCCAGCACCCATTAAGATCCATCTTGGAAAGAGCTTGACCCGTGGGCTTGGAGCTGGTGGAAAACCTGAGATTGGAAGAAGGGCTTGCGAAGAGAGCGAAAAGGAGATTAGGGACTGTTTGAGGGATGCGGACATGGTTTTTATCGCTGCGGGAATGGGTGGAGGAACAGGAACAGGTGCAGCGCCAGTTATAGCAAGGATCTGCAAGGAAATGGAGATCCTTACGGTAGCAGTTGTGACCAAACCCTTTACTTTTGAGGGGAAGGTACGGCAAAGGATAGCCGAAGAGGGACTTGAAGAGTTGAAGAAGTTTGTGGATACTTTAATTGTGATCCCTAACGATAGGCTTTTGACCCTCGGCTCTCCGCAGGAAAAGCTTTATGAGATGTTCAAGAGGGCTGATGATGTATTATATTATGCTGTAAAGGGTATTTCTGACTTAGTGCTTTCCCCTGGTTATATTAATCTTGACTTTGCGGATGTTAGAGCGGTGATGACGGAAAGCGGAGGATTAGCGCTTATGGGAATGGGTGAGGCAAGGGGTGAGGATAGGGCTGAGCTTGCGGTAAACATGGCGATTTCAAGTCCTCTGCTTGAGGATATATCTTTGGCTGGTGCTCGGGGCATTCTCCTCAATGTAACCGTTCATCCTGAAACCTTTACCCTTCATGAGACCCAGATTATTACTTCGACCATCCTTAAGGAGGCTCATCAAGATGCAAAGGTCTTTTATGGTATAGTGTTTGATGAGTCTATAGGAGACCTCCTTAGGGTTACGGTAATCGGAACCGGTATTGAGAAGGCGGGAGAAAAGGTGAAGGGGGATAGGATTATGCCCCTTGAAGAGGGACGAAAAAGAAGAGAGGAAAAGCTTAGGAAGATTGTTGATGATGAGCTAATAGATGACATACTTGATATCCCAACCTTTTTAAGAAGAAGCGCCGATTAAGTCTTAAGGAGGGGAGGAGATGAAGGAGATAGCGGTCTTTGAGGACCCGGTAAAGAAACAACCGTTGAAGCTAGCCCTTTTTCGTCTTGAGGAAATCGAAGTTCCCCCATTCCAACGGGACCTTTCGGAAAGCTTGAGAAAACAACTTGAACTTGCCATCGATAAGCTTGGGTTCTTGACTCCCATCGTGGTCGTACCTAAAGGCGGTAAGTACTATGTCGTTGATGGAAGGCATAGGCTTGAGGCTATGCGGAGCCTTGGGGCAAGAGAGATCTTAGCCATCGTTGTTAATGAGAAGATGTACCATTACATTCTTGAGTTTAACACTGAAAAACCACCGAATGTTAAAGAAAAGGCTAAGCAAGCTTACCGGCTTTACATGGATTTTTACCGGGAGGACCCAAACCTCATTGAGGACGAGCTTTATACTTACTTAAAAGAGCCAATGCTTATTACTTTTGGGTTTGCTATTGAGGAGTTTGATAAGAGGTTCCCGGCAAGCTTCTACGAGAGTTTTGTCGAAAAAATCGATGATTTCCTTCGGCTGCCTCTAAGCGAAGGGGTGGCTGAGAGAAGAAACCGAGCAAAAGCCTTGATTGAGCTTAACGACATTGTTAATCAAAAGTATGCAGAGTTTGGTTGGGAAAACGCCCTCCTAAAAGGGGAGATTGTTCGGAAGGCAGTCCAAAGGGCTTACGGAGTGCGGGTGAGGACAATCGAGGACGATTTCTATTCCGCTGTTGAGCGAGTAAAGCAGGCTTGCCAAGAGTTATCTCCAGAAGATTTTGAAGGAATCTCCGAGCAATGATGAACTCAGATTTCAAACCCATACTTAGGCAGGTTGACGCCATCCCCGGGACTATCGATGGAAAACCCTTTCTTTTTCTAAGAGATCCTGTGGGTTTTGTTGACGAAGTCTTGCCTATTCCTCAAGAAGTAGTTTTTCTTCTAAGTTATATGGATGGTAACCATGACCTACGAGACCTACAAGTTTTGGCTACTCGGAGGTTTGGTCAAATTGTGCCCTTTGAGGAGATTGTTAGGTTTGTGCAAACCCTTGACGAGAAGGGTTTTCTTTGGAGTCCAACCTTTGAAAAAATAAAAGAAAAGGTTTATGAAGCTTGGTTTGCTTTGCCAGAAAGACCGATGGCTCACGCCAACATAAGCTATCCTTCAGACCCTAAAGAGGCAAAAGCTTTTGTCGAAGAGATACTGAAGCTTGAACCTGTTGAAGAAACAAAGATTCCTCGGATACTAATAGCTCCTCACATAGACCTTCGTGTTGGTGCTAGGTGTTATGCCAGTTCTTACAAAAGGTTTAAGCTTCCGTCTGGGTCAAGGGTGGTCATCTTAGGGGTTGGGCACTACCTTGATTACCCCTTTTCCGTTTTAACAAAGGACCTGCACACTCCTTTTGGTCTTCTGCGTTTTGACCGGGGAGGCTATTTTTATCTTGCCAATTCAAAAAAGCTTGAACTTTTCCCAAACCATATTGTTCACCGGAGGGAACACTCTATCGAGTTTCAAGCCCTTTTCTTACGCTACCTTGGGGGTGATTCCATCGTTTCCCTCCCCATACTCGTTGGGTCTCATCATTTGTTAGAGGCAGGAGGAGAACTTACAGACAGGTTTGTTGAGGGTTTGGCTGACCTAATAGATGATACGACCTACATTGTCCTTGGCATAGATTTTTGTCATCTTGGTTTAAGGTATGGAGACCCATTTCCGGCAGGGGATGAGATCGCAGGGATAGCCCTGCGGTTTGACAAAAAGGTTATTGAGCTGGCATTTCAGGGGGAGACGCAAGCCTTGAAGGAAGAGCTCACCAAAAATGAGCCTCTAAAATGCTGCGGATCAGGGTGCTTGTATTTGCTTGCGAAGCTTATCGCAACCCTTAAAGCTAAGGCAACGGGCGAGATTTATAAGCAAGAAGCTCTACCTTTTGGGGAGGGATCCATCGTTACTGTAGCAAGCGCAGGTGCAAACATATAATACTAATTAACCCTATGAAATTTTCCTTGACGAAGCAATTTTTTCGTTAGTATAATTTGGCAATATTATTTCTAAAAATCAAATAAGACTAAGTGTGAGAAATTGGATATCTAAACTTTTAAGTTTTTTTCTTAATTTAAGCTTATTTTGGAAGGTTGGTTTTATCATCGGTGCTTGCGTTTTAGTCAACTTTGCTCTAACCTTTTATTTTTACTTTCTCCTTGAGGAAATCATGAACAATCCTTCTTTAGCTACGCAAAAAGAGCTGCGCCTATACTTTGAACGGTCTCTTCTTTTTTTGATCGTCTTTGTCTTCATCTTCTTAGCTTGGGGAGCTCTTGCCTTTTATTATATGGTGAAAAAACCGCTTGATAGATTGAGACAAAAGATCGTGGAACTAACCACCAACCCCCGTGCTTCGATGGTTGAGATGGAAAATTTTTCCTGTCTTGGGGCGATGGATGAGATTGGAAGGCTTGCCTCTACTATCGAGAATTTAGTTCAACAGTTTAAGGATTTAGAAATCTACAGGCATCTTATTGAAAACGATGAAGACCTTATGGATATATACACAAGGCTTGGTAAAACCTTAGAGAAGCTAGGCCTTGGAGCTATTGTGATCTATGAGGTGTCAAACTCAGCAAACACCATGTCAGTTGTTTACAAATCCGATGAGGACCTTGAGGTTAATCCAGAACCCCTTTTTAACGCTGATCATTGCCGAGCAAAAAGAACGGGTGAGGTAGTAGATTCTATCAGCACCCCTTTTCCGTGCAAGTATTATGAATATCAAGGAGTAACAAACCATGTTTGCATCCCCATGACCTCAGGGGGTAAGGTTTTAGCCGTCGTTGAAATCCATCTTCCAGCAACCATCACCACTTTAAAATCTAAAAAAATTATGGAAAAGCTATCCATGGCCAAAAAATACCTTGAAGAAACCGCACCTGTTTTAGAATCTAAACGCTACGCTTTAGCCTTAAAGGAACAGAGTTTAAAGGACCCATTAACAGGGCTTTATAACCGCAGGTTCCTTGAGGGAATACTTGATAACTTGACAGCCCAAATCCTTCGCCGAGGAACAACCCTTGGCGTGCTTATGTGTGATCTTGACTATTTTAAGTCCATAAACGATAAATACGGACATGATATCGGGGATTTGGTCTTGAAGGAGTTTGCTAATCTTCTTGTTTCTTCTGTTCGGAAATCCGACTTAGTTGTAAGGTTTGGTGGCGAAGAATTTTTAGTCCTCCTTGTTGACATGAAGGAGGGTGAATCGGAAAGGATAGCAGAGAAGATAAGAAGAAAGGTTGAAGAGCATGAATTCAAAACTCCCAAGGGAATAATCAGACGGACCATTTCCATCGGCTGCTCCGAGTTTCCTGTTGATACCACTCACATCTGGGAAGCAATAAAGTTTGCCGATGTTGCCCTGTATAAGGCCAAGGAGCTTGGTCGAAATAAAGTGGTCAGATTCCAAAGAGAGTTCTGGACAAGCGAAGAATACTGAGGTAAAATAAACTCATATGTCGGAAACTTTGATTCTCTTTAAAAAATTCTTGCTTTATTTATTTTATCCCTCTACCTTGATCTTTCTTTTTCTTCTTTTGGTTGCGATTTATGTCATTCTTGAAAAGAGAAGAGAAAGAAGAAGGCTTCTCCTTTTTGTGGCGGTTTTTCTGTATTACCTTTCTACAACTCCAGTGCTTCCTTATCTACTTCTTAAATCTTTGGAAAGGGGAGTAAAGCAACCCAACATACAGCTAACCAAAGAAGTTAAATACATAGTCCTTTTGACCGGGGGTATAAATTTGGGTGAAAACCTAAGCTTAGAGGAAAAGATAACGAGCGAGGGGATGAGAAGGCTTTTAGGCACGCTAAAGATCCTAAGGGAAAACCCAAAAGCAAAGCTTATCATCTTAGGTGGTTCCTATGAAGAAGGAAAGGAAGCAGAATATTATCGTAAGTTCTTAGAAAACTTTGGGGTAAAGGCTTTGTCTATTGATACTCCGCTTGACACTTTGAGCTCAGCAAAGGATTTGAAAAACATGCTACCTCAGGGAGAACCCTTTTTGTTATTAAGCTCAGCCTATCATCTTCCAAGGGCAACTTTTATCTTTAAAAAGGAGGGTCTAAATCCTATACCCTATCCGACACATTTTGCCCATCATCTTTGCGTGCCCCGTTTGACTTTAAGAAACCTTTTCCCTAAACCTTTATACTTAGACCTAACGAATATCGCCGTGCACGAATACCTTGGCTTAGCTTACTATAAGCTGAAGTATATGTTTGTAAAATAAAAGCTATAGATAACAGGAACGAAGCAGGATGAGTGACTTTAATCAATAGGGGCTAAGATGACTTTTGAGAAATCTCTTTTAATTCAAATTTTAGAAGAGCATAGTCAAACTATAGATGAATTTATACGTAAAGAGGGTGAAAAGATCTTGCAGGTTGTTGAGCTTTGCGCTGAAGCCTTTCGTCAAGGGAGAAAGCTTCTTGTGTTTGGCAATGGGGGGAGTGCGGCTGACGCTCAACACCTCGCAGGAGAACTTGTAAACAGGTTTAAGCTTGAGAGAAAGCCCCTTCCAGCCATTGCTTTAACTACCGATACTTCAGTCCTCACCGCTATTGCTAACGACTACGATTTTTCATTGGTCTTCGTCAAGCAGATTGAAGCTTTAGGGAAGGAAGGAGACATTGCCCTTGGGATAAGCACAAGCGGGAATTCCCCTAATGTCCTCCTTGCCCTAAAGCGGGCAAAGGAACTTGGTCTAACCACCATTGGTTTAAGCGGTGGAACAGGCGGGAAGATGCCAGAAGTTTGCGATATCCTTATCCTTGTTCCTTCATCGAACACACCAAGGATTCAGGAAGGACATCTCTTCTTTCTTCACATTTTTTCCGAGCTACTCGAGAAAGTTCTTTTTACTTAAGGAAACGCTGAGCGATGCTTCTTGCCATTGAGACAAGCTGCGACGAAACCGGAGTTGCTCTATTTAGTCTTGAAGGGAGGCTTGTCCATTCCCTTCTTTACTCTCAGGTTGCTCTGCATTCACCCTTTGGCGGGATTGTCCCTGAGATAGCAAGCAGAAAGCAGCTTGAAGTTTTACATCCTTTGGTCAAAAAGCTTTTAGCTGAAGCAGGGGTTAGTCCAAAAGACCTAAAAGTCATCTCGGCAACCCTTGGACCAGGGCTCATAGGGTCTCTGCTTGTTGGCGTAACCTACGCAAAAACCCTTTCCCTATCCATTGGAATACCTTTTATCGGGGTTGACCATCTGTCAGCCCATGTCTTTAGCATATTTCTTGAGAAGGAGGTTGAGTTTCCTTTCCTTGGGCTTCTTGTTTCTGGGGGGCATACTGCGCTTTTTTTAGCTACCGATTTTGACCGTTTAGAGCTTCTTGGTCACACAAGGGATGATGCTGCGGGCGAAGCCTTTGATAAGGTAGCAAAGCTCCTTGGGTTGCCCTATCCAGGAGGTCCAGCAATAAGCAAGCTTGCCGAAAAGGGAGACCCAGACTACTACGAGCTTCCCCGCCCTTTACTTACCAGTCAAGACTTTGACTTTAGCTTCTCTGGGCTTAAAACCTTTGTGCTTCATCTTGTGAAAAAAGAGGGAAAGGGGCTAAAGATTGAGCATCTTTGCGCTGGGTTTGAGATGGCTGTCTGCGAGGTCCTTGTGGAAAAGACAGTAAAAGCAGTTAATAAGCTTGGTATCCCAAGGGTTGTTGTTGCGGGTGGGGTTGCAGCAAATAAAAGGTTAAGGAAGTCTTTTTTGGAGAGGGCGGAGGAAGAAGGTTTTAGCGTATACTTTCCCTCGACGGAGCTTTGCACGGATAATGCGGTTATGGTTGGTCTTCTTGCCTATAAAAAATGGGAAAGGAAAGAATTTACTCCCCTCTCAGCAGAGTGTTATGCCAGGGCAAAGTATAAACTTAAGGCTTCAAGCCAAGCTCCTTGATCTTCTTTTGGAGATAAGCCCTTTCAATACCGATTTCTCTTGCCGTTTGAGAGACATTCCAATCGTTCTCTTCAAGCCTTCTTCTTAGATATTCCCGTTCAAACTGTCTTTTAGCAAGCCTATAGTCTTTTAGAGTGAACCAAGGCTCAAGCCTATCTTCCTTCTGAAGTTTAAGCCTTCCTTCAAGCTGAGATATAAGGTCTGGCGGAAGGTCTGAAAGGGTTATTTCTTCTTTGTCTCCAGCATAGATTATCAATCTTTCAACGGTGTTTTTAAGCTCCCGAACATTGCCAGGCCAGCTGTAGTTTAAAAAAAGTTCTATCACCTCAGGTGCTAACCTTTTTACTCTGTGAGGTATCTTCAAAGCAAACTCAGCGAGGAACTCTTCAACAAGAAGGGGTATGTCCTCCTTTCTTTCTCTAAGGGCTGGGACCCTGATTGGGAAAACATTTAAGCGATAGTATAGGTCTTCGCGGAATTTCCCTTGGGCGATGAGCTCCTCTAAATTCTTGTTCGTTGCCGCTATAACCCTGACATCAACCGTGATGGGTTGAGAACCGCCAAGCCTTTCTATCTTTTTTTCTTGCAGAACCCGAAGAAGCTTTGCTTGAGCAGAAAGGGACATGTCCCCTATCTCATCAAGAAATATTGTTCCCCCGTGGGCAAGCTCAAACTTGCCTTTCTTTGCTGACCTTGCGTCCGTGAAAGCCCCTTTCTCATAACCAAAGAGCTCAGCCTCAAGAAGAGTTTCCGGGATGGCAGCGCTGTTCACCTCAATAAAAGGTTTATCTCTTCGGTCTGAGTTAAGATGAATTAGCCTTGCCACAACCTCTTTGCCTACCCCAGATTCCCCGTAGATAAGAACTGTAGTGTCAAGCTTTGCCACACGGTTTATGAGCTTTCTTAGCTCTTCAACGGCTTTAGAGCTACCGGTAAGCTTTACCTCACCAAAAAGGGCGGAACGAAGCCTTCGGTTTTCTTCTTCAAGGCTTGCAAACTTTAAAGCCTGCTCCAAGGTAAGAATCACTCTCTCGTAGGAAAGGGGCTTTTCGATAAAATCAAAAGCACCAAGCTTTATGGCTTTAACCGCGCTTTCAACCGTCCCATGTCCAGAGATGATGATGACAGGTATTTCCGGGTATTCCTTTTTTAGGTGGGCTAAGACCTCCATGCCGTCAGCATCCTTTAGCCAAAGGTCAAGAAAGACTGCCTTCGGTCTTTGCTCCTTTAGAGCCTTAAGAAAGTCTTTTGCCAGAATAAAGCTTCTCGCGGAATAGCCCTCATCCTGAAGGATGCTTACCAAAACCTCGCAGATCGATTTTTCGTCGTCTAAAACCCAAACTTCAGCCTTCATACAATTAATTATTTATTATATTGCGAATTTGATTAAAGTTAAAGAAAACTCCGAGGCATTCACTGCCGAGAGACTCCCTCGGCTTGCGCTCGAATGGTTTTGAAGAATGATCCGCAGCTCGCCCCTGCATGTCCTCTTTGTTTTATCAACCCGTTAGAACCAATTTACCAATCGCCTTCAAAATAGTAACGACACCTTCTTATTTTTAATGTTGAAAATCTATTTTTTTTAGAATATAAAGTATTTTTATGAAGCTTCATCAAAAGATTTTAATCCACGCCCTGCTTGGACATCTTTTGCTCTTTACCTTTTTAGGTGCCATTCTATTTCTGGGCATAAAGCAGACCATAGAAACAGAACTAGTTAGACAATCTCGGGCTACGGCAAACGCCATCTTTAATAACCTTTATCAAGGGATGCTTAGAGGGTTTACTAAAGAGGAGCTTGACGATTTGGTTTCAGGCTTTAAGCAGAATGACCAAAGGGTAGTCCTGTACATAGAAAGGGAGACCCTTGAGCGGGCTTTGAGGGTTGATATTCGTTAATTCTTAAATGCCTGAAGCCGTTGGACTTTATCTTCATGTGCCCTTTTGCCTCAAGAAGTGTCCTTACTGCGATTTCTATTCCGTCGCTAAAAAGCCTGATGAAAGGGAATTTTTAGCTATCGTCAAGGAGGATATTAGGCGGAAAAAGAGCCTGCTTGAAGAGCGGTTTTCCCTACGAGAAATACGAATAATCACCTTTTATGCCGGAGGGGGGACGCCAAGCCTTCTTTCGCAAGCTTTTTATGAAAGCCTTTTCTCCGAGCTCTCAAGACATTTTATCTTTGAACCAGTTGAGCTAACTATTGAGGCAAACCCCGAGGGCTTAACTTTTGAGAAGCTCTCAGGCTATAAAGAGGTTGGGTTTAATCGTTTAAGCCTTGGGGTCCAGTCCTTATCAAACCGGGGATTGCGTTTCCTCTCAAGGGTCCATGATGCTAAAACTGCCCTTAAAGCCTTAGAGATGGGGGCTAAGGTGTTTGAAAACCTCTCCGTTGACCTGATCTATGGCTACCTTGGTCAAGGGGTAAAAACCCTTTTAAAAGAGTTGAGCCTGCTTTTAAATTTTCCGGTAAAGCACATTTCCCTATATGAGCTTACTCCCTATGAGGGAACCCCATTTGCTGAAAGGTTTGGGGAAAGGCAACGGCAGAAAAACCTTCGCCTTGGAAGGAAGCTCTTTTTAGCTTCTCACGAATTCTTAGAGGAAAGAGGTTTTATACACTACGAGATATCTAACTACGCAAAGCCTTCCCATTTTTGTCAGCATAACCTCCTCTACTGGGAAGTTAAGCCCTACCTTGGGATTGGACCGGGTGCTGTATCCCGTATTGAAAACCTTCGATGGAAAGATGATGAAGTTTTAGAAGAGCTAACACCCCTTGACATGGCAAAAGAGATTATCTTCATGGGGCTTAGGACGCGGAAAGGATTTTCGACTCTTCGGATCAAAAGGCTTTTAGGTTTTTCCATTCCTAAGGAAGATTTAGAGCCTCTTCTTAAAGAGGGTTTGATTATTCTTGATGGGGAGCGAGTTTGTCCAACCCTTGAAGGCTTTTTAAGGCATAGCTTAGTGGTAAAATACCTCTGGCAGGTTGTTGAAGCTTTGTATAAAGAGGGAGGAAGATGAAGGCTTACTTTATTGGTATCGGCGGGATAGGTATGTCAGGGGTAGCAGCTCTTGCTAGAAGACTTGGGTATGAGGTCTCAGGCTCGGACAAACTACCCCTCTA
The DNA here is from genome assembly GCA_049414625.1 of Thermodesulfobacteriaceae bacterium. Classification (GTDB taxonomy): domain Bacteria; phylum Desulfobacterota; class Thermodesulfobacteria; order Thermodesulfobacteriales; family Thermodesulfobacteriaceae; genus WYEG01. The sequence goes on along the minus strand of JBMSAU010000121.1, from coordinate 5,332 downwards.
TCCTCCAGCAAGCGAGATCTTAGAAAAAGAGGGAATTCCAATTTTTGAACCAAATAAAGAAAACATTTAGCTTTTTAACCCGGACCTGGTAATCGTTGGAAACGCCGTAAAAAGAGACCATCCTGAAGTAGAGGCAAGCCTTAAGGTGGGAAAACCGCTTATTTCTTTTCCGCAGTTTCTTTCTGAGCATACTTTCCCCGGAAAAAGTCCTTGTTTGCGCTGGAACTCACGGAAAAACAAACATAACCGCCCTCTTAGCTCATGCCCTTTCAACCTTTTTTCAAGACCCTACTTATCTTGTGGGTGGAGTCTTGCAAGAAACAGGTCTTAATTATCGTTTTGGAAGAGAAGAATGGTCAGTCGTTGAGGGGGATGAGTATCCTTCAGCCTTCTTTGACCCCTCTCCAAAGTTCAAACACTACAAGCCTTTGGTCTAATCTTAACAAGCCTTGAGTATGACCATGCAGATGCTTATCCGGATTTTGATTCCTTGGTAAGGGTTTTTAATGAGCTTGTAGCCGAGGTTCCGCGAGAGGGTCTTATAGTGATAAACTTGGATTACGCAATCTTAAGAAGGCTTGCAAAGGAGACAAAGGCAAGGGTTGTTAGCTTCGGTAAAGATCCGAAAGCTGAGTTTCGCCTACTTAAAGCAACTACCACCTTTGAAGACGGTCGCTTAAACACAAGGATCATCTTTAAGCATGAGAGAAAAGAAATTGAAGTAGGAAAGGAGGGGGTTCTCCCTTCTTTCCGGTGAATATAACGCCCTTAATTTGATCGCCCTCTATGCTCTGCTATACTATCTTGGTTTTTTCAAAAGAAGAAATTATCAAGGTTTTAAAAAACTTTAAAGGGGTAAGAAGAAGGCAGGAAGTGCTTTACGCAAAGGGGAATGTTGTAGTGATTGACAATTTTGCCCATCATCCAACCGCCGTAAAGGAAATCTTTCTAGGCCTAAAGGAGGCAATAACCCCGAGCGAACCATCATAATCTTTGAGCCACGGACTAACACCAGCAGAAGAAAGGTCTTTCAGGAAGACTATGAAGAGGTCTTAAGCTTAGCGGATGAGGTGTTTATAAAAAAGTCGCCTCTTCTTAAAAAAGTGCTCCCACACGAAAGGTTTGATCTAGAAAGGCTGATTCAAGGTATAAGAAGAAGAGGTAAAAAGGCGTACCTTTTAGAAAATGGTTTTCTTCCCTTAAATCAAACTGGGGAAAAAACTCTCATAGTTTTCATGTCCAGCCAGTTTTTGCGGGAAGAAATTCACAATCTTTTAGGCTTGCTCAAAAGTTATGCTTAAACTATAGGCGTGAAAGAAGGAGATTTTCTCTTTAAACTGGAGGGTTTTTCCTCATATCCATATCCTTTAGCCCTAACTTCTTTGGCAGAAGAAGGTCATATTATCCTTAAGGTAAATCAAGCCTTTCTTACAACCTTTAGGCTTAAGAGCGAGCCTGTAGGACAGGCTTTGGAAAAGGTTTTAGGCTACTTTTCCTTTTCGCCTGGGTTAAGCCTTTTCCCCTATGAAGGAGCCTTTTACTATTCCATAACCATGAGTTTGGATGAAGGACGCCATCTTCATATTCTGATCCGCGATAGAGACCTTTTTAAGTTCCATCAGTGGTATCATACCGATAGGCTTATGAGCCTTGGAAAGCTTGCTGGTGAAATATCTCACGAATTAAAAAACCCCCTTTCAGGGATCCTCCTTTATGCAGAGATGTTAAAGGATGAGATACCAAGCGGGAGCAAAGCCAGAGAGTTTGTGGATAAGATTATAGACCTTGCCAGGCGTTGTCGAATAATTACTAAAACCCTTCTTGATTTTGGAAAGCCTGACGCTGAAAAGAAAGAGTGGATTGACCTTAACCAGGTGATACTAAAAGTTTACAATTTTTTAGTGGATTATCAGATTTTTCGAGAGGTCGAGTTTGAGATGAAGCTTGACCCAAAGCTTCCTCCTTTTTACGCAAGTCAAACCCAGATGGAACAGGTGATGTTTAACCTTTTCATCAACGCCGCGGAAGCCATGAAAGGAAAAGGGAAGATATATGTTGAGACAAAAGCAAGACCTGATAGAATAATCATCGTGGTTGAAGATACAGGACCTGGCATTCCACCCGAAGTTTTGCCTTACATATTTGACCCCTTCTTTACCACCAAGGAAGGTAAGGAGGGGGCTGGTCTTGGTTTAGCCATTTGCGCTAACATCATCAAGCACCACGGTGGCACCATAACCGCTTATAACGCCCCAAAAGGAGGAGCAGGCTTTCAGATAATACTACCATTACCAACGAGGGAGGCGTTGAGAAGCGATGTCCTTTAAAGCGAGGGTGTTAGTGGTTGATGATGAGCTCTCTATAAGGGAAAGCTTAAGTCATACCTTTCAGAAGGAGGGCTATTTAGTTGATGTGGCAGGCACTGCTTCCGAAGCAAGGAAGCTTTACTCTCAATACGAGTATGATGTCGTCTTCTTAGACCTTAAGCTCCCTGATGGAAGTGGTTTGGACCTTTTACAAGAGTTCTTGGAGCAGAGCCTTGATACCCAGTTTATTGTCATCTCAGCCTACGGAAACATCGAGACTGCGGTAAAGGCTCTGAAGATGGGCGCCTTTGACTTCTTGGAAAAGCCCTTTGACCTCTTCACCGCAAAGCACACCCTCGAGCAAGCTTTAGAAAAGAAAAAACTCCTTTTAGAAAACCTTTACTTGAAGCTTAGCCTAACGGAAAGGGATGAAAAGATACCTTTTATCGGAAAGAGCCCGGCGATAAAGCAGATTTTAGAAAAGGTTAGAATGATTGCCCAAACGGACACCACGGTTTTGATCACGGGAGAATCCGGAACCGGTAAAGGTCTTCTTGCCAAAAAGCTCCATGAGCTTGATACCATCTACAAAGGTCCTTTTGTTTGCGTGGATTGTAGCTGTATCGTCCCCACCCTTTTTGAGAGCGAGCTCTTCGGTCATGTGAAGGGAGCTTTTACTGGAGCCTTTACCTCAAAGGTTGGGAAGATAGAGCTTGCTCAAGGGGGAACGCTTTTCCTTGATGAAATAGGGAACATCCCCTTAGACCTTCAGGCAAAGCTTCTAAAAGTCGTTGAAGAGAAGGAATTTTCTCCAGTTGGAAGCCTAAAGATTGTTAAAGCTAAGGTTAGGATAGTTGCAGCAACGAACAAGGATTTAAAGGAGGAGGTCAGAAAAGGAACCTTTAGGGAAGACCTATACTATCGCCTCAACGTGGTGCATCTTCATCTCCCCCCGCTCCGGGAGAGAAAAGAAGATATTCCCCTTCTCGCCCAGTATTTTCTTAATTATTTTAGCAAGAAGCATCAAAAACCAATCAAAGGCTTTGCCCCAAAAGTTATGGAGCTATTCTTTAGCTACGATTGGCCTGGTAATGTCCGGGAGCTAAAACATCTTGTTGAAAGGCTTGTCATCTTTAGCAAAGATAGGGAGATTACCGAAAAGGACCTTTATTTTGCTGGGTTTGAGCTTAGCAAAAGAGATGAGTCTATGGAAGAAACTTCTATTCCCATTACCCTACCCAAAGATAAAACCAAAATCTTACCTCTTGAAGAGGTAGAAAAGATCTACATCCTTAAAGTGTTAGACCTCCTCAAATGGAATAAAAGTCTAACAGCTCAAGTTTTAGGCATTGACAGGAAGACTTTGAGGGATAAACTTAAAAAATGGAAATTTTCTTAAAGGGTTTTTAAACATGAAAGCTCTTCTAATCTATCCTCGGTATCCAGACACCTTCTGGAGTTTTCGGCATGCCCTTAAGTTTCTAAACAAATCTGCAACCCATCCTCCCCTTGGTCTACTTACCATAGCAAGCCTCCTTCCCCAAGATTGGAAGTTAAAGCTCGTTGACCTAAACGTTTCTCCTTTGCGGGATGAGGACTTAGCCTGGGCTGACCTTGTTTTTGTCGGCGCGATGGCTGTCCAGAGGGAATCCGCACAAGAGGTAATCAAGAGGGCTAAAAGGTTTTCCAAGAAGGTTGTGGCGGGTGGTCCTCTCTTTACTGTTTTCTATCAGGACTTTTGGGAGGATGTGGACCACTTTGTGTTAAACGAGGGAGAAATAACTTTGCCTCAATTTCTTTCAGAGCTTGCCCAAGGTAACCCCAAGAAGCTTTATACCACCCAGGAGAAGGCAGACCTCAAAAAAAGCCCTATCCCAAGGTATGACCTGATAGACTTTAAGAGCTACACCACTATGTGCATTCAGTTTTCCCGAGGGTGCCCTTTTAACTGTGAGTTCTGCGATGTCACCAATCTCTTTGGGCATGCGGTGCGAACTAAGTCCAAAGAACAGATCATAAACGAGCTTGAAAACCTCTATCAGCTTGGCTGGAGGGGCTCAGTCTTCTTCGTTGACGACAACTTCATCGGTCCAAAGAGGATAATAAAGGAGGAAATACTTCCCGCTATCATTGAATGGCAAAAAAAGAGGAATTACCCTTTTTATTTTTACACTCAAGTGTCCATCAATTTGGCCGATGACGATGAGCTTATGAGGCTTATGACCGAGGCTGGTTTTAACTCAGTCTTTATTGGGATCGAAACACCTAATGAGGAGAGTTTAAAGGAGGCAAACAAGCGTCAAAACATGAACCGGGACCTCGTTTCTTCTATTAGAAAGATTCAAAAGTCTGGTCTTGAGGTAATGGGGGGCTTTATCCTTGGCTTTGACAACGACCCACCTACCATATTTGACACCTTGGTCCGCTTCATCGAGGAGGCACGGATCACCTTCGCCATGGTTGGCCTACTTAACGCTCCCCCGGGAACAAGGCTTTACCATAGGCTCCTTGAGGAGGGAAGGATCCTTGCCAGGTTCATTGGCAACAACACCGACTTTACTACAAACATCATTCCCAAAATGGGGTTTGAAACTTTAATCGAAGGCTACAAAAAGGTAATACGGGAGCTCTATTCGGTGAAGAACTACTATAGGAGGATTTCAAATTTTCTCGACGACTACTACCCCAAGGCTAAGTTCAGCTTATCTTTGTCTTATTTTAAGTATAATTACGGATATCTCTTAGGTATTCCTAAAATACTTTTCCATTTCGGGCTAAGGGAAAAGGGAAGAACCGACTTTTGGAAGCTCCTTTGGAAGACTGTCGTTAAAAAACCAAAAGCCTTCTCTACCATCCTTGCGCAGGTGGTAGGCGGATACCATTTTAGACAGATCTTCAAGGAAGCCTTTTAGATTAATGTTAAATTTTTCACTAAACATCTGAAGAAAGAGCTCTTAATGTTTAAATTAATGTTTAAAATGTTTATTATCAAAATTAAAGAGGAGTGCCTATGGAAGTACTCATCA
>JBMSAU010000120.1:0-3595 GCA_049414625.1 Thermodesulfobacteriaceae bacterium | reverse complement strand
GTTTATTTTCAAGAAAGCTTTGGCGAAGAGCAAATGAACTAAGCAAAGCTTCGTATACTTTTCCATGAACTTCAAATTTAATGGGATTAAAGGCGCCTCTCTCAAGCCTTCCAATTTGGTAAATTATCTTCATCGATGTTTTCCTCTGTCATAATTTCATCTATATTAAGTGCTTGAAATTCAACCATGCCAAGTCCCATAGTAGTTTTTCTACCAACCCCAGCATATCTTGAAAAATGTCCAAGAATATTAAGCCATTTCAATTCTTCGTCTGTCAAGCCTTTCCCATAAAAAACAACTTTTCCTTTAAAACCTGTCACAGCGCTCCCGAGTGAGAGTTTTATCTTATAAGTCCTTATCTTACTATAAACTATGCATAACTTCTCTTCCAAAACTTTTTTTAAATCAACCTCAATCCTGAAAGGAGAAAAGTAATTCCATTTATTAATCAAACTTTTAAAAAAAATCTTAGGGTCAGGCAAGGGATAATCAATCTTCCCTTTTTTAAAGGAAATAGGCGTTATGGCTTGAAAATAAAGATAAGTTTTTGATTTAATTTTTAAAAAATCTTCAAATGTTGTATATTCTTCATTTTTTATTAAACTTCCTGGTTCTTGTAAAAGAGATACCTTGTAAGGTCCTAAAAATAATTTTTTTCTATTCTCAGTAAACTTAAATAAAAATGGAGAAAAAAATTCGTCTTTTAGAAAACTAATAGTTATGGTTAAAACTGAGCTAGATTCAGAGGCTAGGTTATTCTTAATAAATCTAAATATCTTAGGTGCCCACAAACAAAAGGGTTTGTATCTAGAAGGTTTATGAAGAGTTTCAGCAATATTTGAAGGAAAAAGACTAAAGAAAAATCCATGCAAAACATCAGGAGTAATTAATGAAGGATTCTCTACTTTACTTTGAATAATTAAATCTATTGAAAATTTAATAGGCATTCATTTTATGTATAAAAAACACCAACCTAAGAATTTTTTTTCACTTTCAACTACTTTTCTGGTTTTATTAAGCTCGTGACTTACTTTAGGAGCAGAAACTCTAAAAATAGCATTAAATATATCAGGTCTTTCTTCTTTTATTAATTGCATTATAGTAATGCTTAAATATCCTTGGTGCTGACCTATTCTTAAAGGAATTAGAATTTTGGATGAATTTTTAACCTTTCTGATGTATTCTTCTAATTTTTCTAATTGTTTTAACAAGGAATTTTTAAGTTCATTATCGTTTACTCTATTTTTTACATAAATTTTCTCTTTCTCAATTAAACTCAAATGAAAATCTATAGCGCTTTCCTTCAAAAATTGCCAAGTGACTTTTTCTATATTTTGATTTTTCAATTTTTCATTAAAAAGAGCTAACTTCTTTAATCCATTAAGAGCAATTTTTTCATCAATAAAACCATCTAATTTAATTCTCAAACCCTCTTTTAATATTTCTGAATAGCTTTTTAAGTCTCTACTTGAATTTATTACTTTTATGGCATCAACATATAGATTGTTATAAGGTAATGGATTTGAATCTGAAATAACAACAGCTTTAAAAAGGTCGTATTGTGCATCTCTTTGATTTGCACGAAAAATTTGTATTTCTAAATTTTCAATTAATTTTGATATACTATCTAAGTCCTCTTCTTGTTTTAATTTTTCAAGTTGATTAAAAAACTGGCTCTTTGTCTCAATATCATTTTTTAGTATACCATATAAAAATACAGTTCTTAAAGCACCTTTAATTTCGCTTCCAGGAATATAAGGTCCTTCAGGACTTTTAATAAAAGTTTTAACATTGTTTCCTGCTGGGATATCGCCTTTTATTGTTATTTCATATTTTGGAGGGATTAAAATCTTAGCTTTATAAAAATAATCTTTTAAATTTTCTTTTAACCCATTCTTAGCAGTTTCCTTAAGTTCTATTAATTTAGGAAGTAAATCTTTTGGCTCTTTATAAGTTTCAAAAAGCTTATCTATGAAATAATCAAAGGGATAAATCTTGATTTTATTATTTTCTTTAATATATTCAAAAGGAATAAGCTCTCCCCCATCTCCTATATGCAAAGGAGAAAAGGTTATTAGTTCCATTTTACCCTCCATTATTCTTTATATAAAATGGAAAAGCATAACCATATTGATAAATTGTCACTTTCCTTGAAGGATCAATTAAAGATTTTGAAGAAAGAACATTTATTAAATTACCGTAGAATTTTTTTTGACTACCATCTTTTATAGTTAAAATAGAACCTGGTTGAAAATATAATACCTTTCTTTTTAATATCGGAGTAACCAGTTTATCATAAAAATTCTCAACTTTTCCACAAAAGATTTCTATTTGATAATAGCTATTATCATAATCAAAAGAAGAATCTGGAAAGGTGGAAGAAAGTGTGTAAAATTTTTTAGTAGCCATATTTAAGTATTTCTCCAATTTTTCTACTCTATCAACCTTTATCAATTTGACTCTACCATAACCAGTAGATTTATTACCTCCAAAGGATATATATTTAAATACAGCTTCAATTTCATCTAATAAGTTTTCATCAAACAGGCAGACAAAAAATGAAAATTCTGGATAGAAGTATGAGGGAACATTATAAAGTTGAGCACCTACAGTTGTCCAAGTTAAACGATTTATTGAGTTATGAACTTTTATTGTCCTATGAATTTTAATACCATCATATTTTTCAATTTTTTGACCCAATTCCCATTTTGTCATAAGTTTTCCCTCTAAAAATTCTATAAAAATCTCTTCAGGAATATAGTTTAGTTTTTTCTTAATTTCTTTTAGTTTCTTATATTCTTCTATACCTTTTGGTTCAGGAAAAACCTCTTCTACTTGAGGACACGGAAAATATCTAATGTCTCCTTTTTTAAATATGCAAGAAGAAATCAAGAAGGGAGGGTCTGAATTAAAACGTTCAAGAAGGTCTAAAAGATTCTTTTCGCCAAAAAGGTTCCTATATCCCCAGCATAAAGCACCAAAAATTGTATAACTTTTTATTTCTGAAGTAAAATACGATAATCCTTTAAAAGTAAATTCATAAAGTTTCAACTTTAACACCTCCAATTTTGAAGTTTTTCTGATAGATTGTTTAAAATTTCATTAAGCTCTTCATTTTCAAAAAGTTTTTCCTCTTTTCCCTTTTCACCAAGATAATATTCTTTAGGTCTCCATATAAGGGTAATATCTTTAAATTTTACTTTTCCTGAACCTCTTGATCCGCATCCCCCAAGATAATGATCTTCAAGACATTTCATCCCTTGAAACACAACTTTCAAAAGGTCTTTATCTTCATCTTTATAAACATCAAAAACCATTGTTCCTTTAAATTCAGCCCCTGCAGGAACCCTTTCTATCTTTCTTGGATTTGCTTTGGCAGTTAGACGATTGATCTGGTTTTCAGTTTTAATTTCTGTAAAAATATTCTCACCAAGAGCATTTTTTAAACGTTCTAAAGTTTCATAAGTTGGATAAGCATCAAAAACTTTAAGACGAGGCGGTCCAGGAATAAAATCTATTCCTTTTTCTGCTAATTCTTCTATCCTTTTTGCGTCACCAGTTCCAAATACCTTGCAAATCACACATTCTCCACAGG
>JBMSAU010000119.1:0-4540 GCA_049414625.1 Thermodesulfobacteriaceae bacterium | reverse complement strand
CCCATCGTGGTTTGAGCCTCAAAGGATGGAGCAGGGTCACCAATCCTCGGCATGGAAACTACCTTTACCTCTTCCATAGCATACCTCCTCCTATGGTTTTATTTTAAAATTTAGGTAAGATTATAATATTTTCAAGAACTCTTTCTAACTTTCTTTCTTTATGCAGGTCAAACCTATCAAGATGCATTACCTTTATCCAACCCTTTAGAAAGTTTTTGATGAAGACCTCTTCTCCATCATCCGAGGCATAAGCCTCAGATAAAGCTCTTAACCTATGATCATGACCGAAGATGAGGTCAACTCTCGTTGCTGTCCATTTCAACTCACCAGTTCTTCTGCTTCTTCCTTCATAGAGATTGAACTCTTTTTCTTTCCATTCAAGGGCTTCATCAAGAAGATTTACAAAAAAGTCATTAGTTAAAGATCCTGGCCTTTTGGTAAACACCCCGTGAGAAGAGTAATTAAAATTACAGTTCAATACTCTTAAGCCTCCTACCAGGGCTGTCATCTCAGGTGGAGTAAGGGCTAGAAGATGAGCCCTATCGATCAAAAGCTCTTCAGGTGTCCTAACAAACTTTATATTACTTTTCAGATAGTTTCTAAAACCATCATAAATTGGCTCAAGAAACTTTGCTGTGAAGGTGTCGATGAACTCAGGTTTTGTGTCAACTCTTCCCGGAAAGAAAGGAATGTTTACGATGTAGCCTGCTCTTTCTGCTGCAACTTCAATTCCTGTGTCTCCGGCTAAAATGATCAAGTCAGCCATAGAAATCTTTTTGCCATCCTTTTGATTTTTTAAGTCGAAATCTTTTTTAATCTCCTCAAGGAGTCTTAAAACTTTGTTTAGTCTTTCAGGCATGTTTACTTCAAAGGATCTAAAGGGTTCAAACATTATTTTTGCACCATTTGCTCCCCCTCTCTTGTCGCTTATCCTAAAGGTTGCAGCTGATGACCAAGCAACATACACCAAGTCTGAAACGGTTGTTTTCCCCTCTGCAATAGCTTTTCTAATCTCTTTCTTAAGCTCTACGATATCCTTTTCCTCAGGTAGTTTAAAGTCAATTTCTGGTAGAGGGTCTTCCCAGGGGGATACTTCTTGAGGAATCTCTTTACCAAGATACAATGCCCTTGGTCCAAGGTCTCTATGCGTAAGTTTAAACCAAGCCTTAGCAAATGCCCTCTCAAACTCCTCAGGGTTTTCAAGGAATTTCCTGCAGATCTGATTGTAGACTGGGTCAACCTTTAGAGCGATGTCAGTTGTGAGCATCCTTGGTTTATGCTTCTTGTTTGGGTCATAGGGGTCTGGAATGATTTCTGGTGCATCCTTTGCGACCCATTGATAACAACCACCTGGACCCTTTTCCAACTCATACTCATAAGTAAGAAGCATATGAAAATAACTCCTTGGGTTCCACTTTGTAGGAGTTGGTGTCCAGATTACTTCTATACCACTTGTTATGGTATCTGGACCCTTACCGGATTTATAAGAACTAACCCATCCTAACCCTTGATTTTCAATTGGTGCAGCAGGTGGTTCAGGACCAAGGTAAGAGGTAGGAGCCGCTCCATGGGCTTTCCCAAAGCTATGCCCACCAGCAATCAAGGCAACTGTTTCCTCATCGTTCATCGCCATTCTGGCAAACACCATCCTTATTTCTTTTGCCGCCTCCTTGGGGTCAGGATTTCCCCTTGGTCCTTCAGGATTAACATATATGAGCCCCATATGTTCAGCGGCAACTTCTGGGTAAAGCACCCCTCTTTCGTCATGCCTTTCTGACTGAAGCATGTCCACCTCTGGCCCCCAATAGGTGCTTTCATCGGGTTCCCACCAGTCTTCTCTTCCTCCAGCAAAGCCATAGGTCTTAAATCCCATGGACTCAAGAGCAACATTGCCAGCAAGAATGATTAAGTCAGCCCAAGAGATCTTTTTTCCGTACTTTTTCTTTACTGGCCAAAGCAATCTTATTGCCTTATCTAAGTTAACATTATCAGGCCAACCAATAAGGGGGGCAAACCTTATTAAACCTCCTTTAGCACCTCCTCTTCCGTCAAAAGCTCTATAAGTTCCTGCTGAATGCCAAGCAAGCCTGATCATCAAAGGACCATAATGCCCATAATCTGCTGGCCACCAATCCTTAGATTCTGTCATCACTTTTCTTAGGTCTTCCTTTACCTGATCAAGGTCAAGCTTAGCGAACTCCTGAGCATAATCAAAGTACCTCCCGTAAGGATTGAGCTCAGGAGGATTTTGATAAAGTATCTTTAAATACAAAAGATTTGGCCACCACTCTCTCAAAGTGAGCTTACCTGACCCTGAAAAGTTTTTCATTTTAGACCTCCTTTAAGTTTTTACTAATTTTAAATCAAAAAAAATTTTTGTCAAGAACTCTCTTCGACATATCATAAAATGTAAGGGCAAACGGCGTTTACCTATTAAAAAGTCAATCATAAGAGCTACGAAAGGGTCGCAAAAAAATGTAGGAGCTTCCCTATTGAGCGCTAAATATTTTGTTTTGTAATGGGTGAGCAGAGGATTGCCCCTACAGAACCTTCGTGTTTTATTAACCTTACGGGGTCTGCCAAGCATCCGTCAAACTTTTTTAACAGCCTCTTGAACGACTTGTTATTTCGAATTTTCTCTTTATATTATCTTTTAAATCTTGTAAATCTTGTTTTCTAAGGAGAAAAACCATGGGAGATCAAATTCGTAGCACTTGGGAGATAGTTCTTGAGAAGCTTGAAAAGATAGGGAAGGCTGACCCTGAGGAGCTAAAATTAGAAAATCTTAAAGAATCAGCCTTCAAAGCCTCTGCCAAATTTCTAAACGAGCCAACCTCCTCTTGGGAAGATACAGTAGGGAAATTTTTGTCCCAAGTTGAGCCTAAGTATAAACGCCAAGCTATAAAATTCATAACTGAAGTGCTTCTTAAAAACATCGTCCTTCCTAAACTTGAGACTCAGCTCGCAAACAGTGAAAGAGCTATTGCCGGATTATCTTACCTTTTTAAAGGACTCCCAGAAATGGGTAAGCTTATAAAACAGACAGAAGCTCTTATTAAAGAATACTATACCCAGAGAAAAGCCCTCTATGAAGAGCTTAAGAAAAAATATTCGGCTGAGTTTTCTGCTTTAGAAAAGGCTTTATCCAACAACCTTGGGGTGGAGGTTAAGGTTGCAGTTGAGCAGCACCCTCAATTTCAGGAGGAGTGGAGAAAGGTTAGCGAATACATCGACAGAGAGGCTGAAAATCAGCTCGAATACCTAAAGCAGATATTCCAAAAGGTTGTAAGTTAGCTAAATGGCTGAACCCCCTTTACTCCTTTTTCCCCAGACCTTACCCTATCCTTCAAGGGTTGAAAAGGCTTTAGAAGAGCTCGAGTCCCTCCTTGTCCTTGAGCTTCCCTATACTAATGAAAATTGGCAAAAACATTGGGCTAAATTTTTAAAAAAGGTCAAATTTTTAAGACTTAAGCCTGAAGCCTCTATAGACTTTGACTGTTTAAAAAGAGTTTTTCTTCAGCTGAAGAATTGGGCTCTCTACCTTAGAGATGTAGAAAATTTAAAGATCCTTGAAAGGTATGCTCAATCAGAAGATGACCTTCCCTTCTTTGCCGAAAAAAAGAAGGAAACATTAGGAAATTTGGAAAGAGCCTACTTAGTGTTAATGCTTGCCGAAGATGTAGACCTAACTCTAAGCGAAGTAAAAAAAAGCCTAAACACCTTTGAACAAACCTGGGAAGATTTTTTTAAAGAAGGCATAGTTGGAGAGGACCCCTTCTTTAAAAAGTTTGAGGTCCCCTGGGAAAAGGGGACCCCACCTGAAGAGCTTTTAAACCTAAGTAAAAGGATCTTTGCTTGGAATACCATTTTTCCACACATTGACCTTGAAGAATTTGAAAGCATTAAGCTCCTTGTTTCTGAAGCTGAATGCGTAGAACTTTTAGAAGAAACTAAAATTATGAAACATCCTAAAATAAATGGCATAATTACCCTTTTTTAGGGTAAATGGTTGACCTTTACCTCTTTTCTATTCATTCTCTGCCTTCTAACATCCTTTTGCCTTTCCTGCAGTGAAGCAAACATCTTTTCCCTCTCTCGATTTGAGCTTGCTGATATCTATCATGATCTTTCGGAAAGAAGGTCCTTTGCTCTCCTAAAAAATCCGGAGGCTTTACTATTTACCATCCTTGCCGGGAATGAAATAGCGGATTTCTTAGGAGGATTTTTTTTATCAAACGCCTTGTTAAACTTTATAGATGTAGGGGCAAGGACCTTTGCCTTTGCCCTCTTTTCAATCTTAGCCTTTTATGTAGCCGATTTTATTCCTAAAATCCTGGGCTATACCTATAGAAGAAAGCTTATCTTCGTTTTTCTTCCCTTTGTGCTCTTCCTACACAAGCTTTTCTTTCCGTTAAATTTTGTGCTGGAAAGGCTAAACATTTTAACCCTTCTAAAAAGGAAAAAAGAAAAAGCCGAAGTGGAGGGAGCCCTATCCAGCGCTGAGCAGTTCATCCTTTACCTTTTAGATTAGGCAAGGAAG
>JBMSAU010000118.1:0-5285 GCA_049414625.1 Thermodesulfobacteriaceae bacterium | reverse complement strand
CTTTATGGCGGCAACGATCGCACCAACCCAATTTGATATCAAACGCGTGATTGCTTATTCCACGTTGTCTCAACTTGGATACATGTTTATGGCCTGCGGAGTTGGTGCTTTCTCAGCTGGGATGTTCCACCTTTTTACTCACGCCTATTTTAAAGCCTTACTATTCCTTGGGGCAGGTTCTGTGATTCACGCTATGCACCACGCACCCGACCCAAACGACATTCGCTACATGGGTGGGTTAAAGAAGTATATGCCGATCACCTATGCTACCTTTTTGATTGCCAGTTTATCCATCTCAGGGATCCCTGGATTTGCAGGATTTTTCAGCAAGGATGAGATACTTGCCATGGCTTACTTTTCACCCTATCCTTGGGGTAAAGCTATCTGGTTAACAGGTTTGGTCGTTGCAGGGCTTACAGCCTTTTATACTTTCAGGATATTTTTCAAAGCCTTTCACGGAGAATTCCGAGGAAGAAGCTATCTTCACGGGAAAGACCCTCACGAATCCCCAAAAGTTATGACTATTCCTCTTATTTTGATATCCATCGGGGCAATATTCTCAGGTTGGCTTGGTATCCCTGAGTCTCTTGGAGGCGGAGCTCATTTCCAGAAGTTTTTAGAACAGGTGGTTTATCATCATGAGGTTGAGATTACTGACCATACTTTAGAGTATGGTTTGATGGTCTTGTCTGTTGTTGCTGGTTTGATAGGAATTTTGTTGGCTTATCTAATTTATGTGAAGAACCCAAGGCTTGAAACCCTTCTCTCCTCCAATTTTAATAGACTATACAAATTTTTGTATAATAAATGGTACTTTGATGAACTATACCATTACGTATTCGTTGTGCCAACCTTCTTTCTTGCGAGGACCTTCGTCAACCTTATCGTTGATACCTTTGTTATTGACCAGACAGTAGATGGTTCTGCCAAGGCTACAACCTCCTTTGGTAGTTTACTGCAAAGGATTCACAAAGGCATTATAAATTATTATTTATTGGGTATAATATTAGGACTAATTATTTACTTTGTAGTTTATTATTATCTTAGTTAAGCGGAGATAAGGGATGGATACGCAGTTTCCGATTCTTTCGCTCATCCTATGGTTACCGCTCATAGGTATTATTTTGATCTTTTTTATAAGTAGGAAGAATGAACAGGCGATAAAGATTGTATCTTTGCTAACCATGTTGATAGATTTTGCTTTGTCTGTTTATCTCCTCTTCAATTTTGATTATTCTGCTTCAGGATTTCAGTTTGTTGAGAAAAGAACCTGGCTTCCTTTTATAAATTCCACCTACTTTTTAGGCGTTGATGGAATTAGCATCCTATTTATTCCTCTTGCTACCTTAACAACTCTTCTTTGTATATTAATTTCCTGGCATTCCATTAAAGACAAGGTAAAAGAGTTTTACTTAGCTTTGCTCTTTACAAACATAGCCATGGTTGGTGTCTTTCTTGCTTTAGATTTGTTGCTCTTTTATGTTTTTTGGGAGGCAATTCTTATTCCAATGTATTTGATAATCGGGATCTGGGGTGGACCACGGAGAATTTATTCAACCATAAAGTTTTTCTTGTATACTTTCTTTGGGTCTGTTTTTCTTTTAATTGCTATACTATATATCTACAATTTATACGGGACCTTTGATTATCAATATCTCCTTGGTAGGTCCTTTAGTTATGAAGTAGAAAAGCTACTTTTCCTTGGCTTTCTAATAGCCTTTGCTATCAAAGTGCCTATGTGGCCTGTCCATACTTGGCTTCCAGATGCTCACACTGAGGCGCCAACCGCAGGTTCAGTTATTTTGGCTGGCATCTTAATCAAGATGGGTGGTTATGGAATGGTCCGTTTCCTTTTACCTCTCTTTCCTAATGCTTCAGAATACTTTGCAAAAATGATCTTAGTCTTGTCGGTGATTGCTATAATTTATGCTGGATTAGCCTGTCTATGGCAAACTGACCTTAAAAGGCTTATTGCCTATAGTTCGGTAAGCCACATGGGATTTGTTACATTAGGAATTTTTTCCTTTAATCCCATTAGTATTAAAGGTGCCATCTTGCAGATGGTAAACCACGGTATTGTAACAGGAGCTTTGTTTATGTGCGTCGGAGTTATATACGATAGGACACATAGTCGAGATATAAGCTATTATGGTGGTTTAGCAACAGCCTTTCCTTTATACTCTGCCTTATTCATGATCTTTACTTTAGCAAGCATCGCTTTGCCTGGGACGAATGTGTTTGTTGGAGAATTTCTAATACTTCTTGGCACCTTTTTATCAAACAAAGTAGTAGCGGTTTTAGCAGCAACGGGGATGATAATTGGTGCGGCTTACATGCTCTATCTGTATAAAAGGGTCTTTTTTGAGAAGCCAAAAGAACATTTGTTTGGCTTAGAGCCTATGAAAGTTACTGAACTTTTAGCCATTGTCCCAATGGTTTTCTTAGTTTTCCTAATCGGTTTATATCCTAAGCCATTCTTAGATTTAATGACAACATCTGTCGCCCAAATTTTAACATACCTACGCTAAGGAGGAAAATATTTTATGCAGTTTCAACTCAACCTAAGTTTAATTGCAATCGAGATAATTCTCATTTTAATAAGTTCTTTAATCTTTTTAGTAGATCGTTTTATTAAGAACAAGGTTTATGCTTTTGTTATATCTCTTCTTACTTTGGTTTTTTTGAATTTTCTAATTTTTTTTATACCCTTTGGGAAATTTACTCATGCTTATAGCGTAGATTTTTACTCAAGCACAGTAAAGTTGTTTCTTATATTTGGGTCTATTTTGTTAGTTTTTGTTTATTATAATTTTTTGCAAGATTTTCAAAAACTAAACTACGGTGAGATCTATGCTCTAACTCTTTTTTCTCTTTTAGGAGCATGCATAGCTGTTTCTGCCATGGATTTTGTTACCCTTTATTTAGGGATAGAATTGCTTAGTATTCCCGTTTACTTTTTAATTGCAGCCAATGCGGTATATGATAAAAGGAACATAGAAGGAGCGTTGAAGTATTTTATTGTGGGATGTTTGTCTTCTGTTCTTCTTTGGTTAGCTATCGGAATTATATATTATCAGTGCGGAACTTTAGAATTTAAAGAGGTTCTTTTTAATTCAACCCAACTACCAAACAAAAATTATTTAGTTTTAGCTGCATTAATTCTCATTGCCGGGTTTTCTATTAAAATGGCTCTTGTGCCTTTCCATATGTGGGCTCCAGATGCCTATCAGGCAAGCCCTATACCTATAACAGCCTTCATCGCCGGTATAGTGAAGCTTGCCGTCCTTTCAGCCTTAGTTAAAGTTCTTATGATATCTTTTACTCCTGTTAAAGTAGAGGTTCGGGAGTTGCTTATCCCTATTGTTCTACTTACCATTTTAGTAGGAAATGTTATGGCAATTAAGCAGGATCATATAGTTCGGATGCTTGCCTACTCTTCAGTTGCCCACTCAGGATACGCCTTTCTTGGATTGATCTCCGCTGAATTCTATGGGTATGCCTTTGCCATTTTTTACATGGTAATTTATCTTTTTACAACCATAGGTATTTTTGCTGTTCTAACCTATCTTGCTCGATTAAATCAAGACTATATGATGATACCAAATCTTTCAGGATTAAGTAAAGCTTTACCTATGGTTAGCTTTTTGATGTTAGTATTCTTATTTTCTTTAGCTGGAATCCCACCGACTGCTGGTTTTATGGCCAAGTTTTATATATTCCTTTCTTTAATAAAGGGTGGTCAGATTATAGTTGCGCTATTGGCCATTGTTTTTTCTGTTATCGGAGCTTATCCCTATTTAAGGGTTTTGAAAGTTATCTACATGGACCCTTTACCTGCAGAGCCTTCTAAGGTAAGCTATGGCCTTACCTTTTTTATTCCTTCTTTTGTCACTTTATTTTTGATTATAATTCTTGGGATCTTTCCTGATTATCTATCAAATTTTATTCAAAGGACCTTTTATCTATACATAAGCTTGCTTTACTTTCATTTTTAAATTAAATCTATACGAAAAGAGAAATATACAGGCAGATGGCTTTCCTGTTATCTCACTGGAATAAAACTTATTAGTTTTTTAGTTTTTTGAAGTATTCAACAAGGAACATTACATGTTCCCATAGTCCGCCTTCTTCTAACATTTTCTTTGCAAGCTTAATTCCTCCCTTAACATCGATCGATTTTTCGCAAAGGTAGAGGGCGCATCCTAAGTTTAGGATGAACATGTCTCTGATCGGACCTTCTAAGCGGTTTTCAAAGAGGGCTTTGAGCTTTTCTATGGCATCATCCGGTCCAGAAACTTTGAGTTTATCTTCCTCTTCGCAGCGTTCAAAGCCAAAGTCTTCTGGGTCAAGGTAGTAGGTAGTGACCATGCCATCCCTGAGCTCCGAGACCTTGGTTGAGCCAGTGATGGTCACTTCATCGTATCCTCCTTCTCCCCAGACAACGAGCGCTCGTTTAGTTCCAAGAGATTCTAAAGCTAAAGCAATTTTCTCGGGTAATAGGAACTCGTAAACCCCAAGGAGCTGGTAGTTTGCCCCTGCAGGATTAAGAAGCGGTCCAAGAATGTTGAATATGCTCCTTCCAACCCGTCTTCTGATTTCTGCAACCTTGGCAAAGGCAGGATGAAAGTTTGGAGCAAAAAGGAAGACAAAACGGACCTCTTCAAGGGCTCTTGCTAAAACCTCTGGTGGGAGATTTAAAGGTATGCCAAGGGCTGAGATAAGGTCTGCGCTTCCGCACCTGCTTGTGATGGAGCGGTTACCATGCTTGGCAACATAGATGCCATCAACTTTAGATAGAGCAAGAGCTACGGCGGTTGAAAAGTTAAAGGTTCCTTTGGCGTCTCCACCCGTTCCGCATGTATCAACGATAATGGCATCCCTTGGAAGGTTATGAGGGACCTTGTTCATCACCTCACGATAGGCTTTTACTGCGCCTGAAATCTCCTCCCAGCTTTCCCCTTTTTCTTTTAATGCTTTAAGAAAGGCTTCAACCTCTGCCTCATCAAAAGGCTCTGTGGCAATTTTCTTAAAAAGTTCATAGGCTTGAGAAGAAGTAAGGCTCTTTTTAGCTGAGAGGATTTCTATAGCTTCTTGAAAGGTCATGCTGAACCTCCGTTGTTATTAATCCTTTATAATTTAATAACATCATTTCTACTCCCTGTATCAGTAGTGCTTATAGGAATACCACTTTCTACAGCATACCCTTTTAACGCGAGCCACTCAGCAATTAATTCTTCGCTCCAAGTTCTTGGAAATGGCATAGTTTACCCTAATACCATCCCTGG
>JBMSAU010000117.1:0-3247 GCA_049414625.1 Thermodesulfobacteriaceae bacterium | reverse complement strand
CAAACTCCTGCCAAAAGCTTGGGTCTTCTTTAACCTTTTGGTATTCTTCCTCAAGTTCTTCTAGAGCGTACATCAAAGTCTCCGGCACAAATCTTCCACCAAAGCTTCCAAAGTATCCTCTCTCGTTTGGCACCTTCATAGCAAGGCTAATTATAAGGTATAAGTGGGTATAATATAGCCTATGAATGCCCTAGAAAAATTCCAAGACCTATTGAGGGACATTTTCCAGTTTGAAAGTTCAGACCTTACTTGGATTGCAATGCTTGAGAATAGGCTAAGTTTTGCAAAGGAACTTTTAAGCTGTAGGGAGATCTTATGGTGGAAGTAAATAGAGAGCTGGAAATTTTAGCTAAGCATATTAGGGAGATTTTTGGATATGTTTATGAAAAAATAAGAGATAAGAACATTTCTGAAAAGACATTAGATGTTGAAGTCCTAAATGCACTAAAAAATACAGAGTTTTCATTAGAAAAAAAACTAAAAATATTATTTTCAGAGCCAAGAGATCAAATTTATAGAGCAGAATCGGGAAGGACACCTTATGATTTATTATGTTACGGGGAAATAAACAAAAAGGAATTTAAAATTTTAATTAACAATAAATTTGGTAATTTGTTTAGTAATGCGAGAAATGATATAACAACATATAATAATCTCATTAGGTTATATTTGGGAATTTCAACGCAAAGATTAGTCTCAAAGGTTATCATTGATAGTGATTTAATTCTTAAAAGAATTAACAATGATGAAATAATATCTTACGGAGTTTTTGTAGTAGATAACAGAAGAAGAGGGCATAACTTTTTCTTATTGGAAGAAGTAAGGGATGAATTTTACATAAATCCAAGGAATACTATGTTTCAAATTAAATATAATCCATCTTTAGGAGAACCTATTGATTATTATTCATTCTGTATGAAATTAATAGATTCAACTATTGTTGCTCTTGAAAAGAATCTGAATGCAACAAAAGCAGAAATTATTAGATTAGGACTAATAAAAGAAGCTGTGATGGAAATCAGGAAAAAATGGAAAGGGTAAAAAATAAAATTGGTTTTGTTGAGACACCGAAGGAAATAGCTGAACTAATGGTTGATTTAGCATCTATTGACAAAAATGAGCCAGTCCTTGATACAGGGTGTGGTAAAGGAATCTTTCTTCAAGTTTTAAAAGATAAGGGATATACAAACATCTACGGAATAGAGATAGATGAGGAACTTTACGGTTATTGTAAGAAAGAATTTAATAACGTTATTTTTGGCGATTTTTTAACTTATAAATTTAAAGAGCAATTTGGTTTAATCATTGGAAACCCTCCATATGCCCACTTTAACCAATTACCTATGCAGTTGGCAAGAAGTGTGAAGAAGATAATAGGAACAAGCGAGGGGGATATATATTATGCTTTTATTGTAAAAGCAATCTCACTTCTAAAGGAAAATGGAGAACTAATATATATTACACCCTATCATTTTTTTTACAACACTCATGCAAAATTCCTTAGAGAAACAATTTTAAAGTTTGGAAAGATAGAAATCATCATAGACTTAGACGAAGTCCGTTTGTTCCGTAATGAAAGCCCTGAAACTATTATTTTCAAATTCAAGAAGGGAAAGTATAATCTCCAAAATGAGAGTATAAAAATACTAAGGATAAAATCTACAAAAGCTACTCCATTGGAAATATACACGAAAGCAAAGGAATCACTGCTACAGCAAACCTCCAATGAATTGTTTAGTTATAATGAAATTCCTCATTATTTAAGTGGTCAGACTTGGACTACTTATACCTTTAACTTTGCTAACTTTCCTTATCTAAAATTAAAAGATATTGCAAAAGTCGGAGTTGGTTTAGTTTCTGGATTTGAGAAAGCATTTCTTGTATCGATGGATGAGCTACAATCTTTCACCGATAAAGAAAGGGCTTTGGTAAAGAAGTTTGTTAAAGCAAAAAACTGCAAAAGGTTTTTAGTAGAAGGGTATGAACAATATCTAATTGTAGATGAAAGTATAAGAAGCGAAGAAGAGTTGAGGGAGTACTACCCAAACATCTACAAAAAACTGCTTCCATTCAAGGAAAATATGCTTAAAAGGTACTTGCCTCGCAATAAGAACTGGTTTCATTGGCAGGCTTTAAGGAATTATAAGTTTTTGCTATCTAACTTAGATAAGAAAAGAATTTACGTTCCAGCTTTAGATAGACGTAGATATAACAGATTTAGTTTGGGTGAAGAGGGACTGCTACCTCATTGTGATGTTTTATTTATTCAACCATATGAAGAAGATAATTTATTCTTTCTCCTTGGTTATTTAAATAGCACATTTTTTAGAAATTACTATCTTTCAAAAGGAGCAAGAAGAGGAGGGAGAATTGTCTTCACTCAAAAGCTGATTGAAGATGTTGAAATACCATTATTTTCGGATAACATAAAAACTAAAATAAAGGAGCTCACAAAAGAAATTATTTTCAAGTTAGAAAATAAGGACGATATTTCAAGTCTTGAAAAAGAATTAGATAACTTGATAAATTCATCAATTGAAAAACAAGAATTTAAATTAGACTATAAAATCAAGTCTTTAATATAGTATATACCTCGGGTGAGAAATTACCCCCATATTTGAGACTTCCTGAAAAATCTGTGGTCTATAGCGTAGCCATAAAGGTAAAAGGTAAGCAAGTAATATAATCCCTTCCTTCCACCTGTCTTATACCCTCTTGTTCTTTGCTTTTGCACGCCTCTGCATACCTAATCGTCGCCCTTATCCTCAACTATCTACCTTATAGCAACCCTGATAATTTGTTAATATGTTGGTAGGTTTGTTTATTAACATATTAACAAGCTAATCAGCTTGATTATTAACAAGTTATGTGATAAACTTATTAACATGAAAACCTTGGCTGTGGTCAATCACAAGGGAGGTGTGGGAAAAACAACGCTTACTGTAGTCCTACTTCATCTACTTGCAGAACGAGGTTTGAAAGTTCTCGCTGTAGACCTTGACCCTCAGGCAAACTTGACCCTGTGCCTTACTCAAACCATCTCTGAGGATATTCCTCAATCTTACCACTTACTCATCAAAGGTTCTTCCCAGCCCATAAATTTAGGAAATATTGACCTCATCCCTTCCTCCTTGCTTCTATCCCAAGCAGAGTTTGAACTTGTCAGTATGCATGCACGGGAGCTTAGGCTAAAGAGAGCACTGTCTACCTTTAACAGCTACGACCTAATCCTCGTAGATACCCCGCC
>JBMSAU010000116.1:0-2959 GCA_049414625.1 Thermodesulfobacteriaceae bacterium | reverse complement strand
GAAAAGCGAAGAAGAATTCAAAAAACTTGCAGGACTTCTCCTCACATTTACCACCATATTAGCCTTTTCTTTAACTTTTATAGCCTTAGTGAGCATTCCTCTACTTTCCAAAGTAGCGGTTGGCTTTGATCAGAGGGCAAGAGAAGCCACAGAACTCCATATTTTATTACTCCTTCCCTATCTTTTTTTTAACTTCTTCTTCCATCACTTTGGTGCGGTCTTAAGAAGCTTAAGGTATTTTACTCCGTACTTTATTGGAGAGTTTATTCTTTCTTTCTTCTCTTTTCTTTTTATTGTGCTTGGGCTTTACCTTTTCCACAGTCCATTGGTTCTTCCAATAAGCCTTAGCCTTTCGCAGTTTGCGGCAACCCTTTACATAATCTTCGTTGGCAAAGAGTTCTTACACTTTAGCTTTTTTATAGACGAAAGGGTAAAGGAAATACTAAAGCACTTTGTTTTTCTTTCTGCTTTGTATGGAGTTTTCCACCTTTTCATCTTGGTAGATAGGGCTTTTGCCTCTCTGCTTGGAGAGAAGGGCGTGTCCGCATTAACTTATGGTTTAATAGTTGCCTTTGCCTTGCGAAGTGTTTTAAAACTTGAACATATGGCTATTACATCCCTATCTGAAACAAAGGCAAGCATTCAAACTTTGAACAAGTTTTTAAAGTTCTCCTTCCTTGTCTCTCTACCCGTCATGCTTTTTCTGTTCTTTTTTCCAGAGATTCCCGTAAAACTCCTCTTTGGACACGGGAAATTTACATTAACTGATGTAGAACTAACCGCAATAGCCACTAAATACTATGCAATTTCTTTGTTTTTAGTCCTTGCTTGGGCAGTCCTCTATAGAACCTTTCAGATTATAAACTGGCTTCTACCCGTGTTTTTTGCTGCTTTAATTAGTGTATTAGTTAACGGCTTTTTTAACTACCTGTTCGTAGTAGTTTATAAGCTTGGAATAGCTGGAATATGCTTGGGAACTTTTGTTGCTTATGCCTTTCTTTGTGGAATATCCTATGTTATCTTAACACGAAAGCTAAAAGTAGGTTAAAACAAAAAGCAATGGATAAGGTTAAATGTCCCATATGTTACACAACGTTTAATGAAACAAAATATCGTATAGGGCATGCTACACTATCCCTGAGGTTGGGAAGGACAAGCCCTATAGAGGATTTCTAGAACATCCTCCACTCCCACTGAAATTTTTACTAGACTTATGGTAAAATAATTCCCTCAAAAGATATCTTTTTGGAGGCTAAAAATGGAGCAGAACGAGACATATAATGATGAAATTGATTTATTTGAACTATTTCAAAAACTTTATGAACAGAAGTGGATAATAATAGGAATTACCGCATTTACTACTGTATTAGCTATTTTAGTTTCAATATTTATGCCAAAGGCTTATAAAGCAGAAGCTATAGTTGAAGTTAAAAATATCAGCATATCAGAAATTCGGGATGGTATTAAACTTCTTTACGAAGCTACGGAAGACAAAACTTTAAAAGGTATACTAAAAAAAGTTGAAGTTCATCCTGTAGGAAACTCTACACATATAGCTAAAATACGAGTAGAGAAGGGTGCATCACAACAGTTAGCTAAAGAAAATCTTGAAAAAGTTATAGAACTAATTAATAAAAAATTATTTCTTCAAAAAATAGAAGAGGTTAAGCTAGATTTTAACATTAGACTAAGTTCTATAGACCAAACTATTCGTGATATCACCTCGGGCAATAAAACAATCTACGATCCTTCCAAGTATGCTGACTTAGTAACAGAAAAGGGACAAATTTTGAGATGGTTGCAGAACCCGGAGTTTGTAATTCTATTAACTGAAATTCAAACATCTACAAAGCCGGTCAGACCAAAGCCATTGCTTTATACATCAGTAGGATTTATAATAGGATTGTTCTTAGGCATATTTGTTGCACTCGTTTTAGAGGCTATCAAAAGTAGGAGAATGAGTATTAACCGTCCAGAAGGCTAAGGAAATGGAAGCAGATGCTTGATAGGATGAAGCGAAAGATTGGTTCAAGTTTTAAATTGCGGAGGAAGGGCTTAGTAAAGAAAGCATCCCCTGTCTATGCTATTCTAGGTGGGGGAAGAGTATGTTAAAATAAAAAGCCATGGATAAACTCAAATGTCCGATATGCTACACAGGGATTGAAGAAAGGGATTTTAAAGAAACTTATGTTTCTCCTTACAACAACCAAGAGTATAAACGCTATGAGTGCCCAAACTGCGATGTCCATTGGTGGGAGCCACTAAAGATAATCCCAGAATTCTATGAAAGTGAAGTTTTTGATTGTATTTCCCTTCACGAGAGTATAGGAACGAGGCTTTCCAAATGGCACACACCTTTTTTTAAACACTTTCCTTCCAATGTAAGAGGTAAGCTTTTGGATGTGGGCTGTGGAGACGGAAGGTTTTTAAGATACGCTAAGGAGCGAGGCTTTGAAATATGGGGAATAGACTTTGACAAGAAATCTGTAGAGAATGTAAAAAGAAACCTTGGTATTGACACCGCTTTTGCCATGAGCTTGGAAGAGTTCTACAAATACGCTAAAGAAAGAGGGCTAAAGTTTGATGTGATCACCTTTTTCGAGGTTTTAGAACATCAGGATAAACCAAGGGAATTTTTGGAGATGGTAAAAGGGCTTTTGAAAGAAGGAGGATACATAGCGGGAAGCATGCCAAATAGGGAGTGTTTATTTGCAGAAATAGGTTGGAATTATTTTCATATAGACTATCCTCCTCACCACTTTTTAAGGTTTTCAAAGTCTTCGCTTGAAAAAGCTTTGAATTTTTCTGGGTTTAAAGATGTTGAAGTTTATAAATCAGATCTTCCTCTCCCAACACTTTCTGCCTATCTTGAGAAAAAGTTTTTTGGAAACTTGGACAAACTTAAAGCAAAGTTGAAAAGTATGGTGCTTGGAGATGAGAGAAAAGCAAGAGTTTATGC
>JBMSAU010000115.1:0-3247 GCA_049414625.1 Thermodesulfobacteriaceae bacterium | reverse complement strand
ACCTGGAACTGGTAAAACAAGAACTATCGCTGCAATAATAGAAAAATTTGTTGAAATGAACAAAGTGGTGCTTCTGACAGCACATACCAATACAGCAATAGATGAAGCACTATTGAAGCTTGTAGAAATCCTCTCTAATAAGGAGCTGATAGAAGCTGGTAAAATAATTCGTTATGGAATACCAGCCCGAAATGATCCTGTTTTGAAGAAAATAACCTTTGAAGAGCTTTTAGCTCAAAAAATGGAGCCACTTATTAAAGAAAAAAAAGCTCTTGAGACGGAAATTGAAAATTTACAACAGTCATATCGTATGTTTAAAGAACTTAATAGGTTATGTGATGAACTTACTCAGATAATGAAACAAGAAACATCTTTGCAAAAAGATATTGAAGAAGTTGAAAAATCTATTTTAGAATTGGAAAGACAATTACGTGATGTTAAGGAAAATTTAAAACATTTAGAAGAACAGTTAGAAAAGGCTAAAAATACATTTATCTTAATTCGTTTTTTTACGGGGCTAAATCCAAAACGAATAGAACAAAAAATCATTGAAGAACAAAAGAAAGAACAAGAGATTATTACAAAAAAGGATAAGTTTGTAGCACGTGTTACTGAACTTGTAAAAAAGAAATCTTCTCTTCAAAAAGAGATTGAAGAACTTAAGAAAAAAATTGAACAACTTTTTAGAGAAACTAAAGTAGAAGATTGCAAGGAAGCTCAAGCAAAATTTAAAGCACTGGAGACTAAATTACAGGAAATAAGACAGAAAATAAGCATTATCCAGGCAAAGATAGAAAACTTGCCTCGTGAAATTTTAGACAACAGTCTTGTAGTAGGAGCAACATTATCAAAGCTTGCACTCGATCCTCTTCTTTACAACCGTAACTATGCAGTGATGGTTTTAGACGAAGCCAGTATGGCACCTCTCCCTGCTATTTTTTTTACATCAGGGCTAATAACAAAAAGGTTTATAGTTGCAGGAGATTTTAGACAGCTCCCTCCTACAGCTATTGCTGATACTGATGCGGTGAAAAAATGGTTAAAAAGAGATATCTTTGAGCAAGCTGGTATCGTAGATAGTTATGAATTAGGATTAACAGATGAACGGCTTGTAATGCTCACTATGCAACACCGGATGCACCCTGCTATTGTTGAAATTATTAATGATAAGATGTATGGTGGTGAACTTCAAACCAGCGAAGAAACACTTATTAAAACTTCAGAAATAGTTGCAAAAGAACCTTTTTCTAATTTTTCGTTGATTTTTTGTGATACCTCACAAATTAATCCCTGGTGTTCTAGACCTTGGGGGTCACAATCACATTTTAACGTATATCAAGCTGTTTTATGTTGTAGAATTGCTCAATGGGCGGTTGAAGCAGGTATTAAAAGAGTAGGAATTATTACTCCTTATGCAGCACAAGCAAGATTGATTGCTACGATACTAAAAAATACAAGATTAACTGAAAATGTACGGGTAGGTACTGTGCATAGGTTCCAAGGAGGAGAAGAAGATGTAATAATTTTTGATGCTGTAGATGGGCCGCCGTTGCGAAAACCTGGAAAACTTCTCTGCGGGGTATTTCCAGGAAACGGACAAACAGCATCCGAAGCTAGTAAACTTATTAATGTTGCAGTTACTAGAGCCAGAGGAAAGCTCATCTTGGTCTCTAATTATTCATTTTTTTTACAAAGGATGAATAAGGACGATGCTTTACTTTACGTTCTTAACTTTGTCTATCAAAACGGGAAAATTGTTGATTCTCGAGATATCCTTCCTTCTTACTTTAACGAGTCGATCTTGATCAGACACCCATACGCTCAACAAATATCTGAACTTAAACATTGGGAAATATGGAGGGAAGGTCAATTTTACGAACAATTTTTAAGGGACCTTGTCCAAGCAGAGAAGAAAATAATAATTTTTAGTCCCTTTCTTGCACAAAAGCGGATAGCCAATTTGGTGGACATATTCCGTTTTCTTATTGATAAAGGCGTAGCTTTGTATGTTGTAACTAGGCCGCCAACAGAAAAGAAAAAAGACACTGAACTTGTAGATTTACATAAATACTTGAAAGAAATAGGTGTAAAATTAATCTATCGCGAGAAACTTCACGAAAAAGTCGCTTTCATTGATGATAAAGTTTGTTGGCTTGGAAGTCTCAATATTCTCTCACATAGCGAAACGTCTGAATTCATGCTTTCCATCAGGGCTAAGGAAGTTATCACACAACTTTACCAGTTCTTCGGTGTTGATGCTATTATAGGTACGGAAGAAAAGCAGAACAAAATACACAACATTTGGGAGAGCTTACAGAAAGAAATTATAGCCTTAATGCAAAATCCCTTATGCCCAAAATGCAAAGCTTCGGTTGTGTTGCGTTGTGGTAAGAACGGAATCTTTTTGGGCTGTGAACGACACAGCCAAACTCGTTGTCAAGGAAAAGTGAATATACCGCCTAAAATAATTGAAGATGCGGTAAAAAAATTAAAACTAAAGTGCCCACATTGTAAAGAAGGTTTTATGCGTTATCGTATAGGTCATAAAGGACCATTTTTAGGGTGTGATAAATATCCAGAATGTCAATATACCATCGATCTGAATTATAACAGATAAAAAAATTTGATTCATTCTTTCCTTTCCATTAAAACTTAGTTTTCATAATTATTAAAAACGTTTTTAAAAGTAATTAAAACTCAAGTAACTCAAAAAACTCTGTGTATCCTGAGTTAAAGTATGAGTATATACTAAAATTGAAGTACGTTTTTTATGCCAAGCCGGAAACGGAGGTAATGTCTCATTAATTGTGTAAAGACTTGAGGGAACAGGAAGGGCATGGCAGCTTCCCCAAGAACTACCCACCCAGGGAACTACAATACTCTTACCGAAAAAGTTTTTACAAAATAAAAGGGACAGTATAAGAATTCCTTTTAATTAATAAAAAGGAAGTCGAGAAAAAACTCGACTTACTCTAAAATTTATGCTACACCTCCTTATCTTAGACTTCTTTCTTTACTTTTGGTTTCTTTGCGGAAAGCCCTAAACCTTCAAAGAGATAAAGCACTCCAAATCCATACCAGATTGTATATAATACACAAAAAGCAAGTAAACCAGCTGCCAACCCTGCCCTCTCTCTAATCTTTACAGCTTCAATTCCATAGAAGCTATATGCAGGCTCTATTGCTGCTGTCATAACCTTTTTAACAAAACTTGCCTCTTCTACCTTTTTTTGAAGCATAAATTGTT
>JBMSAU010000114.1:0-47327 GCA_049414625.1 Thermodesulfobacteriaceae bacterium | reverse complement strand
AGAGAAGTAAAGGGGGGAGATACTCCCGTTGTGCGGAATTAGAAAAAAATTTAAGATTTACAGCTCTTCTTGCTCCTTCCTTTGCAAGAGGATGAAGTTTCTTCCTGTGCTTCAGCTTTGATCATGCTATTTTGTGCCCCGCAGGATGGGCACTTCTTTGGTTTACACCTTGATTCTTTCGTTGCTCCGCATTGACTACACTTCCAGACGGCCATAATCTACCTCCTTTTTAAAATTTCCGTTAAAGGATAACAAAATCTAAAAATAAAAGCAATAGGTTTATTCAAACTTTTTTTTTGGTGGCTTTGGTAAATAGTCAAGCCGAGGATTAAACAGGGCTTTGAAGATGCTATTTTTCACTTTTGGGTTTAAAAGATATACCTTTTCGTGCAAAAGTTCGTTAACGGCTGTTCTCATCGTTTTCTTAGAAAAGGGGCAAGGGTTTTCAAGAACTTGCCAGCTCTTTTCAGCAACAAAGGATGATATTAGTTGTTTCTCAACAAAGTAAAGAGGTCTAATAATGTACAGTTTGCCATTAAACATCTCTTGGCTTGGGACTAAAGCTGATATCTCTCCATGGAAGAAAAGGTTCATAAAGAAAGTAGTAACCACATCGTCTCGGTGATGACCAAGGGCTATTTTATTAGCTTCAAGTTTTTCGGCAATCCTGAATAAGTGCTTTCTTCTGTGCCAAGAGCAGACAAAGCAAGGGTTAGCCCTTCCTTCATCAAAAGCTGAGATAGCCTGAAGTCCATAATTCGTCTTTTCAAAGATAAACTCTATCCCCCTTTCTTCACAGAAAGCTCTCAAAAAGGATATTCCGCTTAGGTATTTATCTTCCTCTTTAGGAAACCCCATGTCAAGATGGATGGCTGTAAGCTTAGCTTTTATCCTCACTTTATCCTTCCAAAAGGAAAGAAAGTGCGTCAAAACAAGACTATCCTCACCCCCAGACACAGCAACAAGAACATGGTCTCCATCCTTTAATAGTTCATAGCCAAATATGCCCTTCCCAACAAGCCGCCTTATCTTTTCTTCAAGCCCCATGTAGTAGTGATTAATGAAGATTTATGATTTTTGATTTTTTATAATATTACTATAAAGCTAAAAAAATTTCAAAACCTTACCCAATATGTGCTGTTTGATAAAAAAACTCTCTCTTATCAACTAAAAAGAAAGCAGGGGATTCCTTGCTTGAAGGATCGAGGTAAGAGCTTATATCATGTCCTGCTTTGCGAAGTGAGGAAGACCCATCCCATCGTAATCATGTCGAGCAAAGCGAGACATCTTCCCTTTTTTCCTATGGAGAGGAAAACACATTCCTTGACTAAGGTTTCTCATTTTTATAGAATTTTTTAAAAAATTCAAAGTAGGAGGGTAGGCTTATGGCAGAACTCCAAATTGGGCAGTGTAAGGTTGAGGTTGTCAAGGGAGACATTACTGAAGAGGCAACTGAAGCAATAGTTAACGCAGCAAACGAGAGGCTGATCCCTGGGGGTGGGGTTGACGGAGCTATTCACAGAAAGGGTGGTCCCACTATATTAGAAGAACTTAGGGCAAAATACACACACTGCCCAACTGGGCAAGCTGTGGTTACTCGAGGAGGAAATCTAAAAGCTAAGTATGTAATCCATGCTGTAGGACCAATTTACAAGGATGGGAAGTCCGGAGAGGCAGAGCTCTTGGCAAGCGCTTATCGCTCAGCCCTTGAAAAAGCCTTAGAGCTAAACATAAACTCTATTTCTTTTCCAGCTTTAAGCACCGGTGCCTACGGATACCCTTTAGAAGAAGCATCAAGCATAGCTTTAACAACCGTTATCAATTTTCTCAAAGAGAAGCAAGCGCCAAAGCTTGTAAGGTTCGTGCTCTTTACCGATGAAGCGTATGAAATTTTTATAAAGACGCTTGAAAAGTTTAAAACTGAACTATCTTAAGTAGAAGCAATCTCCAGAATAAACTTTGCGTATTCCAGCTTCTGTTTGAACAAGCAAGGCTCCTTCATCATCAAGATCAAGGGCAACCCCTTCAAAGCTTTCGTTTAAAGTTCTAACTTTGACAGGTCTTCCAAGGGTAGAAGAAAGAGACTTCCATTTCCTAAGAATTTCTTGCATAGAAAGGTTAAGATATAAGGCTTCAAAATTTTGAAGTAAAGAGCTAAGAAAGGTAAATCTATCAACCTCTTTCCCCAAGCATTCCGATACAGAGATTGCCTTTTGTTCAAAGGGCTCCTGCGATACTTTGTTGTTTAAGTTTACGCCAATACCGATTAAGGCATAATCCATAAGGTCTGCCTCTCCTTTTACTTCAAGAAGGATGCCCGCAACTTTTTTCTCGAAAAGCAGAACATCGTTTGGCCATTTGAGAGTTGGAGAAAGGTTATAAGTTTCCTTTAAGGCATTTGCTACCGCTAAGGCTGAAAGGAAGGGAAAAACAAATGCGGATTTAAGGGGGCGCTTGTCAAGCAGGATAAGGGTTATCCAGATCCCGCCAAGGTCTGACTTCCAAGCCCTGCCAAGCCTTCCTCGCCCTGCCGACTGTTTTTCCGCTATTACGATGGCCTTCTCTCCCCTCTCAGCAAGCTCCTTTGCCACATCCATCGTGGAAGATACCTCAAACTTGTAAACGACCTTTTCCCAAAGACTTAACTTTGAGACAAGCTCATTTAGCCTTGAGGGAAGAAGGAGGTCTTTATATTTAAGAAAATAGCCTTTTTTGGTTGCTTGAATTTCAAATCCTTCTTCCTTTAGTCTTTGAACAGCCTTCCAAACCGCCGTCCTTGAAACATGAAGCTCCTTTGCTAAAACCTCGCCAGAGACTTCAGAAGGAGCATTTGCCAGAATTTCTAAAATTCTCTCTTTAAGGCTCATTTTGACTTAAATCTTACCAAAAGAGCCTGGCAAAGGAAAGAAAGTCTTTTAGGATCCCTAAGAAACCTCGTTTTTTCTTGATAAGCGTTATGATTTCTTTTATGACCTCCCGTTTAAACTTCCCTTGAGCTGAAAAGAAAAGAGACATAGCTTCATAGAGAAGCTCAGGGTAGGTAGAGAAGATATGCTTGTTCCGTAGGAATAGGTCCTTCATGTTCTTTGCCAAGGCTAAGTCTTTATAAAAGTAGCTTTCTTTGAGCTTTTCTTCGTAGACCTTTAGTGTTTTTTCGGAAAAGTCGCCCTTTTCTAAGGCTAAAAAGGCTGTTTCTCCTGCCAAAAGACCGGAGTAGATGGCAAGGTTTGTTCCTTCTCTAAACAAGGGATTGACAAAACCTCCTGCATCCCCGCAAACTAAGACCCCATTACTGTAAAACTTAGGGAACCCCTTATAACCCCACTCGGGTATAAGATGAGCTCCATACTCTAAAACTTCCGCCCCCTCAAAGAGCCTTTGGAAAAAAGTATGGGTTTTTGCTTTTTCTAAAAGCTCATAAGGTTTAACTCTATTTTTTGCAAGCTCAGAAAGAAAAACTCCGATACCAAAGGAGATGCTGTTTTTGTTCGTGTAGAGAAAGCCTAAGCCAGGATAGCCCTGAGTGATAAACCCAAGGATCTCAAGGGCTAAACCCTCATCCTCTTTTAGTCCAAACCTTTTTTCAAGCTCGCCTTTTGGGAGCTGCAGAACCTCTTTTACCGAGAGGACAACCTCTTCAGGCTGAAAATCTCTAGAGTATAGCCCTGCCTTTTGAGAGAGGACCCTGTTTACTCCTTCAGCAAGGATGACCACCTTGGCTGAAATGGATGCCGGGCTACTATCAAAAAAAGACCTTGGACGGTCGACGATAACGCCAGAGATGTTCCCATCATCATCCCTTAAAAAATCTACTACCTTTGTCTTTGGGGCAAGGTCAACTCCAGCCTTTTGAGCAACCTCAGCTAAGAAAGGGTCAAACTTTGCTCTAAAGGCTGTAAAAGAATGAGCTTTATCCTCTTTTGAATGGGTAAGCTTCACATAGCCCTTTTCTGTTAAGATAAAATATCCCTCTTCAGTGACCGGCCTTTCACACGGGAAGGGCTCAACATTCGGAAACTCGGGGACAAGCTTCTTAATAGATTCCGTGTATACAACCCCTCCGAAGAGGTTCTTTGCCCCGCAGAACCTCCCTCGTTCAATGAGAAGGGTTTTTACACCCTTTTTCCCAAGGTAGATCCCTGCAGAAAGCCCGGCAGGACCACCGCCAACTATGACTACATCGTATTCGAAATCAGCCTTCACTTTACCCAAGCCCTTTCTCCTT
Source organism: Thermodesulfobacteriaceae bacterium (assembly GCA_049414625.1). Taxonomy (GTDB): domain Bacteria; phylum Desulfobacterota; class Thermodesulfobacteria; order Thermodesulfobacteriales; family Thermodesulfobacteriaceae; genus WYEG01. The sequence goes on along the minus strand of JBMSAU010000114.1, from coordinate 43,102 downwards.
CTTTATCCTCTCTATCAAGGCTGGAATGATCTTTTTCCAATCGCCAACGATTCCGAGGTCGGAGATTTTAAAGATGTCAGCGTTTGGGTCGATGTTTATGCTTATTATGCAGTCTGAGTTTTGCATGCCTGCCCGGTGTTGAATGGCTCCAGAGATCCCTACCGCAAGGTAGACCTTTGGTCTTACCGTTTTTCCCGTTTGTCCAACCTGATGCTCATAGGAAATCCACCCAGCCTCAACCGCAAGCCTTGAAGCACCTACCTCCCCATCGAGTAGCTTTGCAAGCTCAAAAAGCTTAGCAAAACCCTCCTTACCCCCGATTGCCTTCCCCCCAGCAACTATCACCTCGGCAAGCTCAATCTTTACTGTTTTTTCCTTAGGAATAAAACCAATCCTCTCGACTCCTATCTCTTCCTCCGAAAGTTCAACCTCAACAGTTATTATTTCTCCGGTTCTCCCCTCCTTTCTTTCTGGCATAGGAAAGATCCTTGGGCGCACGCTTGCCATCTGGGGGCGATGGTCTGGACAGATGATGGTTGCCATGATGTTTCCACCATAGGCAGGACGGGTCATGAGAAGGTTCTTCGTAGCCTGGTCAATAGAAAGCTCGGTGACATCTGCGGTAAGACCCGTCTCAAGAAGGGTTGCTACACCACCTGCAAGGTCTCTTCCAAGAGGAGTGGCAGGAAGAAGAAGGATCTCGGGTTTGTATCTTTTGGCAACCTCGGATAAAGCCTTAACATAGGCTCTATGTCTATAGTAGGCTAAAGCAGGATGGGAAACTACATAGACTTTGTCTGCACCATAGGCAAAAATTTCCGAAGTTAGGTCTAAAACTTCATGACCAAGTAGGACTCCTGCTGTAATACCCTCTAAGTCTTGAGCAAGCTTTTTTGCTACACCAAGAAGCTCGAAGGACACAGGATGAATGATTTTTTCTTCCTGCTCGATGTAAACCCAGACTTCCTTTAAGGTTTCAGCCGTCACAATACCCCCTTCGCTTTAAGAAGCTTAATAATTTCTTCTACCGCAGCCTCAACTCCAACCTCATCAAGGTTTATCATCTTTCCCTGTTTTTTAATCTCAGGGGTGTAGACCCTATGGACACGGGTAGGGGACCCTTTAAGCCCCAATCGGTTTCGCTCAAAGGGTATTGGACCGTCTGCCCCAAAGACCTCAGGCTCAGCCTTTTGGGCTTGAAGGATGGCAGAAAGGGGAGAAAATAACGGATGCCCAGCCTCTTTCTCACAGGTTAAAAGAACAGGAAGCCTTGCTGAAAGAATTTCTATTCCTTTTTCCGTCTTCCTTTGAACGATTATTTTTCTCTTCTCAAGGTAAAGCTCTTCTATTTTGATGGTATAAGTGATGACCGGAACATTTAGCCTTGCTGCCACACCTGGTCCAACCTGAGCTGTGTCTCCATCTATGGCCTGCTTTCCAAAAAGATACAGGTCAAAAGGACGGTCTGTTTTTTCTAAAAATTTTATCGCTTCGGCTAAGGTGTAGCTTGTGGCTAAGGTATCTGCGCCAGCAAACCTCCTATCAGTAAGGAGAATAATTCGGTCCGCAAAATACTCGATAGCCTCCTTCAAGGCAAGTCTTGCTTGTGGAGGTCCCATAGTAATAACAGTGATCTTCCCCCCGTAAGTCTTCTTTAAGTTGCAAGCAAGGGCTAAAGCAGAAACATCATAGGGATTGATGATCGCCGGAACCCCCTCCCTGATTAGGGTCCCGGTCTCGGGATTTATCCTTATGTTTGTGGTGTCCGGAACTTGTTTTATTGAGACTAAAAGGTTTAGCATTAAAAAGAATTATATCATCTAATCCTCTCCCAGTAAATCCTCATAAACATCAAAGCATTCTTTTATGAGACATTCCTCGTCAGCAAAGAAGCATCTTCCTTCTTTTCTTTGAGGTATGGGATTTTCTGGCACTTTTATCTCCGAAAAGAGATCCTTTGTCCTTTTGTAGACCCTTTCAAAAGGCTCAGGAATAGCGGTATTAGCAAGATTACTTTCAAGCTTTTCTAGCTCTTCTTTTGCTTCCTCAACTACTTTAACCCTTGATTTACAGACGGCACACCTCGGATCGTTTTGCTGATTAACAAGGACTCCGGCGATAAAATGCAAAGCCCTTACACGATTTATAAGCTCCTTTTCCCCCATAATCCTCCTCCTTAAAAAGGTATTTTGTTTAAAAATAATCATAAATAATCAACTATTAGTTACTAATGAAAAATTTCACATTACTTCCCACTTAAGACCAACGCCTATGGTTTGAGGCTGAGCCAAAACTCCTTTTTTCTGGAGGGGGTAGTATACTTCATAGTATTTTTCGTCAAATAAATTTTCTCCCCAGAGGCGAATTGATAGACCCTTAAACTTTTTTTCAAGGTCAAATCCTAAAAGATAAACTTCAGGCTGGTTGTATCTTTTCTGCGGGTTTAAGTAAAGTTTAAGAGTTACCCCTAAAGGGAGATTTTTCAAAAGAGCAAACTGCAGATTATGCCTAAGATAGTTTCCATGATACCGGGAGAGACCGATTTTTTCGCCAAAAAGGTTAACATAAGTATAGCTTAAAATGAAGTGACCAAAAGTAGAATTGTAAACAAGGTTTATCGTCCCTCCAAAGGCAGAAACATCTAAATTTTCAGCAAAGGTTCCAGAAGAATTGGAAACCCAATCGATGAGATCTTGTCCTCTCCTAAGGAAAAGGGTAAAGGAGAATAAACCCTTTGGCATCGAATAATCAAAACCTCCTTCAAAGTTTAGTGCCTTCTCTGGTGAAAGCTCTGGATTACCTCTTATCCCGATCGACTGGTATCTTAGCTCTGTTGCTGAGGGAAGACGGTAGGATAGGTTTGCTTGAACTCGGAGTTTAAGGTCTTTCTTTGGTAGGTGGCTAAGACCAAAGCCAAGAGAGAGAAAGTCCTTTTCCCTTGCGTAGACATCATACCTTCCCCTTAGGTCTACATAGGTTCTATCAAAAAGCTCAAAGTTTATCCCAGAATAAAGACCTATGGCTCTTCTTAAAAGCCTTCCAAGCCTCGTTGAATCTAAGGTTTCATAGCTTCCTTCAACACCAAAGATGTAGATGCTTTTTCCTTCTTCTAAAGTAAAGGGAAGGTTCACCCTTAAGAGCTTGGAAGTATGTTTGTTCTGATAGAAGCTCGGATTTTTCCTGTCAAGGAGATAGTGGTCGTGGTTTACTCTGGCTATGAGGCCTGGCTCAAAAAGGAAGCTTCCTAAGCTAAAAAGTCTTTTGGCAAGAAAGAGCTGAGTCCTTGTCTCTTCCCATTCACCATCAAACTTTGGCGTATAAAAGTTTCTTGCTCCGAAATCTTTTTCAACAAACCCATAGAAGATGAGCTTTCTTTCATCTTTGGTGTAAAGGTTTAGAATTCGGATGTCAAAATCTCTATTCCAGATGAAGCCGTTTGATTTTTTGTGCTGAAGGCTAAGGGAAAAGGGAAGAGAGGGCAGGGGATAAGAAAGCTGAAGAGTGTAATCTTTGTAGTCGTAAGAGCCAAGGTTTGTTGAGGCTAAAGCTTGAGTTTTTTTTGGTTTTTCTAAAACATAGTTTAGGGCTCCGCCAAAGCCAGAAGGTCCATAAGTTGGGCTTGCCCCTCCTGTCAAAACCTCGATAGAGCTTAAATTTTGGCTAAGGATAGGAAGGTTCATTAGATGATGTCCTGTTTGCAAGTCTGAGACACGAAGACCCTCAATGAGAAGAAGATTTTGCTCAAAGTTTGTTCCCCGAATAGATAAATCTTCTTGAACTCCAAATCCCCCTCTTTCTCTAATGTCAACCGCAGAATGTAAGGCCCCTCCTTTTTCAAGGAAAGTCTTAGGTATGATGCTCACCTCTTGAGTAGTCCTCTCAAAAGGAAAGAGAAAACTTTGTCCTATGATTTGGACCTTTTCAAGAAACACCACTTCTTCCGCAAAGGAAAGTGAAGGAAGGAAAAGCATACTCCCCAAAATAAGCCCCTTGAATGGTTTTTTAGGTTTCATCGCTCGCTGCCCTCCTTTGGTATGTTTATGTTAACCTAAAATTTTTACATGGTTAACAAAAGAAAGTCAAGTTTTTGCCTTATCTTATCTATTCAAACTACTAAGGCTGTTTCAGAAAAGTCTCATTCCGTCCTGCCAAGCCTCCTTCTCTTGTCCTGCCGAGCGCAAGCCGAGTCATCCCTCACTTCGTTAGGGACGGCGTCCCTAAGGGGAGATCCTTGGTTGTAGGCTCGGGGTGACAGCCTCCCACCGTATCATTCCGAGGCACGTAAGCGCCGAGGGATCCCTTATTTCGTTCGGTATGACGCTTCATGGGGAGACCCCTCGCTTTATGCCTCGGAGCGACAGGGGGCCTGCCCAAAAACATTTTAATACAATTTCTATTCAGACTGCTTGACTATTTTAAAATTGCTTATACTTTGAAATTTATAACCTTTTGAGGGTGAAGTTAGAGCTGAGAAAGATTTAACTGTGGGACTCATTGTGAAGAAAATTCCTGAGCTCTACAAGATTTCTATTTGAAGTTTTAATGTTTCTTCCGTTAGTTTCTGTAATCATTCCAACCTATCAAAGGGCAAGGTTTTTAGTCCGAGCGATAGAGAGTGTGCTAAAGCAGACCTATCCTCGTATAGAGCTTATCGTAGTTGATGATGGCTCAAAGGATGAAACTCCTTACATTGTCTGTAGGTATCCTTTAAAGTATGTAAAGCTTCCCAAAAACTTTGGAGTTTCCTTTGCGAGAAACCGAGGAATTTTAAAGGCTAAGGGTGATTTTATAGCTTTTCTGGATAGCGACGACATGTTTAGGCGGAAGAAGGTGGAAAAACAGGTTGAATTTTTTCTTAAAAATCCTCATTTTATGGCGGTGCAAACTGAAGAAGTATGGTTTAGGCATGGGAAAAGGATAAACCCAAAGAAGAAGCATGCCAAAGCAAGAGGCTATTTTTTAGACCGAGCCTTAGACCTGTGCGTTGTCTCTCCTTCAAGCGTAATGTTTAGGCGAGAAGTGTTTGCTGAACTTGGGCTTTTTGATGAGAGTCTTCCGGTTTGCGAGGATTACGATTATTTCATTCGGTACGCCTTAAAATATCCTATGGGCTACATTCCAGAGCCTTTGGTAGTGAAAGAAGGAGGGCATGAAGGGCAACTTTCTTCTCGATGGGGTCTTGATTTTTACCGGGTTAAGTCTTTGATTAAAAACTACTTAAAGCATTTGCCGTTTTTATCTGCCGAGGAGAGAATATTGTTTTTGTATTATATACATAAAAAGGCAAAAATCTTTCTCCAAGGGGCAAGAAAAAGAGGAAACCTTAAGGGTATGTTTGAGATGCAACGTATGCTTTCCTGCTTAGAATTTCCATATAAACTGCCGTATTAAGCAACGGGCTCATGGAAAAAAATGAAATTTTGGAGAGACTTAATCGAATAATTGAAAGCTTGATTAAGAATGATTTTGTGCTTCTTCCTAAAACTAAACACTTAGAAAAAACCATTCTTGTCCTTCTTTCCTCGGCTAACGACCTACCAGAGAGTTTTAGAGAGGAGCTAAAAAGATTGTTTTATGGGTTTGACATGCTCACGCTTCCTGAAAAGAAAGACCGTATTCTAAGGGCTAAAGATTTGCTTGAAGATTTTGCCCAAGGAAAATATGAACCCCTTCAAATTAATGAGTCGCCTGTTGTCGATACCTTCCCTACGGTTGATGAATATAGGCTTTCACGAAAGGTGCTTGAAAGAAGCATAGACACGGTCAAAGGCATAGGACCAAAGCTTGCTAAAAAGTTTGCTAAAAAGGACGTCTACACCATAGAGGACCTCCTCTACTTTATTCCCAGGGATTATCAAGACAGAAGAAAAGTAACTCCCATATCCGAGCTTGTGGAAGGGGAAAGCCTAATCGTTTACGGAGAAATCATAAAATCAGGTCCCTTCCATTATGGGAAGCGGAAGGTCTACGAGGTGGTTATCACCGATGGCTCAGGCTACCTCTCCCTAAAATGGTTTAATTTCAACGAGGGGGTTTGGAGAAAGCTCTACCCTCTTGGCAAAAGAATTTATGCATACGGTGAGGTCTCTCGCTTTGGACGAAACTTTGAGATGATACACCCTGAAGTGGTAGGAGATGAGGAGGAAGAAAAGCTAACCCTTGAGATAGGGAAAATTGTCCCAGTCTACTCTTCCATGGAAGGGATTTCAAACAAGGTGTTAAGAAAGATTTTAAAGAATGCCCTTGAAGAATATCTACCATACGTTCCAAATCTCATTCCGAGCAAATACTTAAAAAAAACTGGTTATCTGCCCTTAAGAACAGCTTTAGAAAAGCTTCATGTACCTGATGATAACGCCGATATTATGTCCCTTCGTGATGGGAGTAGTATATACCATAAAAGCCTTGCCTTTGAGGAGTTTTTTTTCCTTGAGCTTGCCCTTGCCTGGAGAAAAGGTAAGCTCAAAGAAGAGTCTGGCATAGCCTTTAATGTTCAATCAAAGCTTGTGGAGGAGTTTTTAGCAAAGCTTCCCTTTGAGCTAACGAACGCTCAAAAGAGGGTTTTTGAAGAGATAAAGCAAGACATGGCTCGTCCTGTTCCGATGAACAGGCTTCTTCAAGGGGATGTAGGCTGTGGAAAGACGGTGATTGCTTTTTTAGCCTCTCTAATTGCCATCGAAAACGGCTATCAGGTAGCCCTTATGGCTCCTACAGAAATTCTTGCTGAACAGCACTACTACAACTTTAGACAGTATAATCAACTTTTAGGGCTGAATGTTGCTCTCTTAACTGGAGGCATTCCCCCTTCAAGGAAGAGGGAAATCTACCATGGGTTAAAAACTGGCCACATTCAACTGGTGATAGGAACTCATGCCCTCTTTCAGGAGACCGTGGAGTTTAAAAGGCTTGGATTAGTTATCATCGATGAACAACATAGGTTTGGAGTGTTGCAGAGGGCAGAGCTCCGGGCAAAAGCGAAAGACTTAACCCCAGACACCTTGGTCATGACCGCAACACCCATACCCAGGACCCTTGCCCTAACTATCTACGGCGACCTTGATGTCTCGATCATCGATGAGATGCCCAAAGGAAGAAAACCAGTCATCACGAAGCTCTTTCTTGAACATAACAAAGACCTTGCCTATGAGCTTGTTAAGGCAGAGCTCAAAAAGGGGCATCAAGCCTATGTGATCCTCCCCCTTATCGAGGAGTCCGAAGCTTTAGACCTTAAGGCTGTTCTAACTTACGGCGAAGAGCTTAAAAAGAGGGTGTTTCCCGAGTTTAAGGCAGAAATACTCCATGGTAAAATGTCAAGCTATGAAAAGGAAAGGATAATGCAAGCCTTTAAAAGGGGGGAGATAAACGTTCTTATTGCAACTACCGTTGTTGAGGTTGGCGTTGATGTCCCTAATGCTACGGTCATGGTGATAGAGCATGCCGAAAGATTTGGTCTTTCTCAGCTTCATCAGCTGAGGGGGCGGGTGGGCAGAAGCGATAAACAGTCCTACTGCTTTCTTATTGCTTATAAGGTTGGCTTTGGGAGCGAGGCTTTCAAACGCCTTGAAATTTTAACTAAGACCACGGATGGCTTTAAGATCGCTGAGGAAGATTTAAGGCTCCGTGGACCTGGAGAATTTCTCGGCACGAAGCAGTCTGGGTATCTGGAATTCAAAAGGGCTGATTTGGTGAAGGATTACGATGTGCTACTTAAAGCCCGAGAATGCGCCTTTGACCTCATAAAAGAAGACCCAGAGCTTAAAAAATACCCCCTGATAAAGGAAGAGCTTTTTAGGAGATGGAAGGATAGACTAAAGCTGCTTGAAGTTGCGTAAATCTTTAAGAGGGGAGGGGATGGAGGGTAACTTTAGGATTGGGATCGTAGGCGGAAAAGGTAAAATGGGTAATTTTTTTGCCAATTTTTTTAGAGAAAAGGGCTATGAAGTCCTAATAAAAGATGTTGACCTTGGTCCGAGCTATGAAGAACTCTGCAAGACCTCTAAGGTTATTCTCCTCAGCGTTCCCCTTGATAGGTTCCTACAAGTTGTGTCTGAACTTTCACCCCATGTTCGGGAAGAAAACTGGGTTTTTGATATCTGCTCGCTTAAGTTAGACCCCGTTCGGATTATGAGAAGATATATAAAAAAAGGAGAAATTTTAGCAACCCATCCCCTCTTTGGTCCCTACGAGAAGAGCCTTAAAGATAGGATAATTGTCTACTACCCTATTAGAGGCAAGGCAATAAAGTCTTGGTTTATTAAGCTTTTTTCTTCTGCGGGAGCAAAGCTTGTGTATGTCCCTCCGAGAGAGCACGATAGGATGATGGGCTTAATTCAGGTTATGAACCATTTTTTCTTAGTCCTTTTCGGGAACATCTTGGCGGAAAGTAAGCTTGACCTAAAGAGGATAGTTGAACTTTCCACGCCGAGCTTTGAGGGGGTTCTTCAGGTCTTAAGACGGCTCGCCTGGCAGGACGAAAACCTTTACGCAAGGATTCAGCTTGACAATCCCTTTGGTAGGCAATTTCGTAGGCTCTTTCTTAGGGAGTGTAAAAGGCTCATCAAAGCCTTAGATTATTCTGAAGACCCAGAGCGGATTTTTAAGGAAAAGTTCCTCAAGGCAAAGCTCATTGCCAAAGAGTTAGATAAACTTTTGCCGATAAAAGACTAAGTAAAAAATGCTTAGCCCTATGCTTATCATAAAGATGCAAAGCACCTGTCCCATCGTCATCCAACCAAAGAGAAGGGGCAAACTTTGAGCAGGTTCTCTTAAAAATTCAAAGAGAAAGCGTAAAATTCCATAGAGGACTAAAAAGAGGGCAAACTTTGCCCCGCCTGGCCAAGCTTTATGTCTAAGGCTATACATTATCAAAAACAGAAAAAGTCCAGTAACAAGGGACTCGTAGAGCTGGACAGGATGTCTGGGAATAGGACCTCCTTCTGGAAAGACCATTCCCCAAGGAAGGTTAGTAGGTTTCCCAAAGAGCTCTCCGTTAATGAAATTCCCAATCCTTCCAAAGAAGAGCCCAAGGGGTGCTGGAATTGAAGCTACATCAGCCCAAAAGAGAAATCTTTCTTTATGCTTTTTTATATAAGCAAACCCAAACACTAAAGCCCCTATCAGCCCACCGTGAAAGGACATGCCTCCCTTCCAAACTTTTACAATTTCCAAAGGATGAGCTAAAAAGTAGTCGGGATAATAGAAGAAACAAAAGCCAATGCGAGCCCCTATTATCAAACCAAGGAAGCTGTAAAAGAAGAGGTTTTCTAAGAAAGGAATCTTTTCAGATAAGCCAATTTCCTTAAGGTAACGCTTAGCGATAAAAAGGGCACAAAGAAAGCTTATGATATACATCAGCCCATACCAACGCACTTGAAGCGGACCAATAGAGATGATTACCGGGTCAATGTTGGGATGAGTAAGCATCGCAGAGGTCTTTTAGCTGGCATTCTTCGCACTTTGGCTTTTTAGCAAGGCAGATAGTTCTTCCATGCTGTTGAAAAAGATAGGTAAGGTCTTTCCAAGTTTCTTTAGGGAAAATTTCCATTAAGTCCCTTTCGATCTTTTCTGGGTTTTGATTTTGAGTGAGACCAAGCCTTTGTGAGAGGCGCTGAACATGAGTATCAACGGCAATCCCCTCAACGATTCCAAAAGCGCTTGTCAGCACGATGTTTGCCGTCTTTCTTGAAACACCGGGCAACTTAAGGAGGTCTTCCATGGTATGTGGAACTTCTCCCCCAAACTCTTCCACGATCATCTTGCAAGCTTCTTTAATATACTGAGCCTTCTTTTGATAGAACCCCGTCGGTCGTATATCCTGAGCTAATTCTTCAAGGTCAGCCTTAGCAAAATCTTCTGCGGTTTTATACTTTTTGAATAGGTCAGGGGTTAACTTGTTAACCCGTTCATCGGTGCATTGAGCTGAAAGGATAGTAGCAATAAGGAGCTGAAGCGGATTTTCAAAGTTTAGCGCAACCTTAGCCGAAGGATATAGCTCTTTGAGCCTGTTGTATATTTCAATGGCCTTTTCTTTTAGCTCCATAACGCTTACTCCTTTTTATCATCTACATCAATTTAATACATCAATTTAAACACCCTTCGTAAATTTAGCAAACCCCGAGATTTACCATTTTTAATAAACCACAAAGGGTATGTAGGGCAAGTGCTGACTTCCTTTTTTCAATAAACATCACCAGGCTGAATGAGGCTGTTTTAAAAATTGGTGCAAGCCCCAATGTGTCACCCCGAGGCGTCTTTTTTGTCGCCCCGTGCGAAGCGAGGGGTCTCCTTAAGGTAGAGGCGACTTTTTTGAACAGCCTCGGGTTGAATTCACATTTTTTAAAAATACGGATATACTTAAAGTTTGTGTGAATCATAAAAAGTTAAAGCTAGGTTTGTGGATTAATAGATATTCTAGCAAGGGGGAAATATGCTTGAAGGCAAAGTTGCCCTTATAACCGGGGCTTCAAGGGGGATTGGGAGGGCTATTGCTATTGAGATGGCAAGGTCAAAAGCTACAGTTATCATCAACTATCTTACTTCAGAAGACAAAGCAAAGGAGGTAAAAGAGATCATTGAGGGCTTTGGTGGAAAAGCCATCCTTGCTAAGTTTGATGTATCTAATCCCGAAGAAGTAAAAAAAGCTGTGAAAGAGTTAGAATCTCAGGTCCCCTCAATCGACATCTTGGTCAACAACGCAGGCATTACCAGGGATACCCTTTTTCTCAGGATGAAGGAAAAGGATTGGGAGGATGTGTTACGAACCAATCTCTTTTCAGCATTTTATGTTACTCAGGCGGTTTTACCTTACATGCTGAAAAACCGCTGGGGGAGGATCATCAACATCTCTTCGGTTGTAGCCTTTTCTGGGAATGTTGGGCAGGTAAATTATGCTACCGCGAAGGCTGGGTTGATAGGCTTTACCAAGTCCTTAGCTTTAGAGCTTGCAGGGCGAAACATCACCGTTAACGCCATTGCCCCTGGCTACATTCAAACTGATATGACAGAAAAACTACCAGATAAAGTAAAGGAAGCCTTTCTCAAAGAGATACCTCTTGGCAGGGCAGGACTGCCGGAAGAGGTTGCCCATGTAGCCGTCTTTTTGGCAAGCGATAAGGCAAGCTACATCACTGGCACAGTCATCCATGTAAACGGCGGTCTCCTAAGATGGTAGTATAGAATGCTGGAGATAGATGGCTCTTACGGAGAAGGCGGCGGACAGATCTTACGCTCTTCTTTGACCCTCTCCCTTCTTACAGGAAAGCCCTTTAAGCTTATCAACATCAGAGTTAAAAGAAAAAAGCCGGGGCTTATGCCTCAGCACCTAACTTGCGTGAAAGCTTGTAAAGAACTTTCACAAGCAAAAACTACGGGCGATAGCCTTGGCTCAACTACCTTGGTGTTTGAACCAAGAACTGACCCCAAAGCTGGTAGATACTTTTTTGACATTGGCACAGCTGGGGCAACAACCCTTGTCTTTCAAACCATCTTTTTACCCTTAAGCCTTGCAAAGGGTGCTGAGGTTATTCTTAAAGGGGGAACGCATGTCCCCTATAGCCCAACTTATCACTATTTGGAGTATGTGTATGTACCAATGTTAGCCTCCTTTGGTTTTAAAGCAGACCTTAAGTTAGAAAGAGCAGGCTTTTACCCTGTGGGCGAAGGTCTAATTAGAGCAAAAATTCTTCCTGCAAAAGATTTGAAATGTTCGCTGTTTTGCGAAGAACCTCAAGACAATGGTTTTCAAGCATTTGGTCTTGAAAGAGTTCTTATCATAAGCCTGATAAGCAAGGATTTGCCAAGGCATATTCTTGAAAGACAAGCAAAGTCGGCTCTCGAGTATCTTAAAAGCTTTAGCCAGATTTCAAGATTAGATGACCTTTGCGAGGTAAGTCAAGAGGTAGTGGAAAGTAGTAGCCCAGGCACAATGTGCTTTGTTTTACTTAAAGGAAGGAGCCTTAGGGTTGGATTTTCAACTCTTGGGGCAAGGGGTCTTCCCGCTGAAGAGGTTGGGAAAAGCGCCGCTAAATTAGCTCTCGAATTCTTAAGAAAAGGAGCGCAGGTTGACCCACATTTAGCCGATCAGCTTGTCTTACCTTTGGCTTATCTTGTTTACCTTGGCAAGGCAACCTCGATAAGCTATACGACATCCAGTATAACCATGCATCTTATCACTCAAGCTTGGCTTGTTCCTCAATTTCTTGAAGGATTAAGAATTTCAGTTAATAATTTGGATGATGGTAAAGGAGTTGTAAGGATTGAAAGAAGCTAAGGAATTTCTGGCCGAGTGCTATAGCGAAAATCCTCGTTTAAAGAAATATCCCTTATCTGAATGGGAATTAGCCCTTGAGAAGGAGAAGCTTCAGCTTTCTTCCTTCCGGGGAAAATATTTTTTCCGCCTGAACAAGGAATTCAAGAGCTTTCAAGCTGGAACGGTTTTTGGGAAAAACTTTTTTGTTCCGGGGTATCCGTCTATCCCACGGATATTCGTTTTAAAAACAGGTATTAAGCGCTACCTTGAATATCCCTTTTATGCTGAGGAAAAGATCGAGGGCTACAACATTAGGCTTGCTAAAGTTGAGGATGAGATTTTTACCTTCACAAGGAGGGGGTTTGTGTGCCCCTTTGCTTACGATAGGTATGCTGACTTTTTACCAAGGCTCCCTGAGTTTTTTGATCGATTCCCAAGTGTGGTCGTTTGTGCTGAGCTTGCCGGTCCAGAAAACCCTTTTGTGTCGGAGTTTCCTCCTCAGGTTAAGGAAGATGTTTGCTTTTTCGTGTTTGACTTTTACGATACGGAAAAGGAAGTTTTTTTATCCGCAGAGCAGAAGCTCAAACTGCTTAAAGAATACGATTTTCCCCATCCTGAGATTTTTGGTCCCCTTGACCCAGACCAAGATTATGAAAGATTAAGAAGCCTCATTCTTAGGTATCATCGAGAGGGTAGAGAAGGGCTCGTTTTTAAGCCAGAAGGAGTAGGAAGAAGGGTGAAGTATGTTACCCCCTATTCAAACCTTGCCGACCTTAAAGTTGTTTTTCCTTATCTTGGTGAGGTTGACCCTAATTTTATCTCTCTTAGGCTTATAAGACTTCTTCTTGGAATACACGAATTTCCAGAACTAAAAGATGAGGTCATGGCTGAAGTTGGCAGATCCATGTTTGAAGAGGCTTTGAAAAGTTTAAATCTTGATCAACCATCCTACGAGGTTTTCCGTTTAAGGTTTAGGGATGAAGCTAATTTTTTAGCTTTACTCTCCCATTTTAAGCAGACAAGGGTTAACATAGAGGTTCTTGAAAAAAGATGGGAAGGCTCATACCTTAGGGTGGTTATAAAGAAGATCTATCCAAGAGCAACCCAATTTTGGAGGTCAAAGCTTGAAGGGTGGGGAGAAGTTGATTAGCTACTATCCTGCCTTTTTAAAGCTTGAGGGTAAAAAGTGCGTCGTTATCGGAGGGGGTAAAGTTGCTGAAAGAAAGATACTCTCTCTTTTAGAGGCTAACGCTATCGTGTTTCTAATTTCGCCTGATGCAACTCCTTTTTTAGCAAAGCTTGCTGAAGAGGGAAAAATTACTTGGATTAAAGATACCTTTAAACCTGACTACTTAGAGGGAGCTTGGCTTGTCTTTGCCTGCACCAATCAAAGGGAGGTGCAAAGAGAGGTTTTTCAAGCCTGCGAAGAGAGAAAGATTTTCTGTAATGTAGTTGATCAGCCTGATGTATCCTCATTTATTGTTCCATCTGTGGTAAAAAGGGGAGCTCTTACTTTAGCTATCTCAACCTCTGGAGCAAGCCCAGCTGTTTCTCGTAGGCTTAGGGAAAGGCTTGAGAGGCTTTTTGGAGAGGAGTATGCATCTTATCTTGAGCTTATGCGTAGGATAAGGGAGTCTATTCTTTCTAAGGGGCTACCTCAAGAGGAAAAAGAAAGGAAGCTTCAGGTTTTAGCTTTGGCTCCTTTAGACATTTATCTTAAAAATAAAGACTATACCCTAATTAAAGCTATTTTAGAAAAAGAGGGGTTGAGCGAGGTTATTCCTGAGTTTGAGCCTTTGTTTCACGGTAAAGCTTCCATAGATAACGAAAAGCCGGACTAAAATCCTCTGGGTTTTTCTCCATCCACTCCTCAAGCTCAGGGATGGAAATAAACTTTCCTTCTAAAATCTCTCTTGGGTTAGGTTTGGGCATCTTTTTAGTCCTTCCTTCAAAGAGCACCACGCATTCAAAATTAGTTTCTGGACAGGGTTTAACGCTTAAAACTTGAGTAAGTTTAACATTTAATCCTAGCTCTTCTTTTAGTTCCCTTTTGGCAGTAAGTAAAGGGGTTTCCCCGACCAGGATATGGCCTGAGGCTGATGAATTCCAAAGCCCTGGATTTTCTTCCCTATCAAGGGACCGGCGATGAATGTAAATTTGACCTTCGTCGTTAAAAAGAAAAATATGGACCGAACGGTGAGGCAATCCTTTCTGATGAATTTCAGCTCGAGTTAAAACTCCGATAGGATTACAAGAATCATCTACAGCTTCAAGCTGTTCTTTTTTTATGGCTTGAACGCTTTCCTTAGGTAGTCTTCCTCTTTTGCCCATTGCCTTCTCCCCCGCCCTCTATTATCACAAGACTTCTTACTTCATCAAGATGGTTAACCTTTATAAAATTGATCTGTTCTCTTAAATCCTGAGGGATCTCTATCAAATCTTTTTCGTTTTTGGCTGGAATGATTACATTTTTAATCCCTTTGTTTAGGGCAGCAAGGGCCTTTTCTTTAATACCACCTACAGGCAAGACCCTTCCAGTAAGAGTGATCTCTCCGGTCATGGCGTAATCTTTTGAAACAGGCTTTTTGGTGAGGGCGGAGATGAGGGCAATAGCCATGGTAACGCCCGCGCTTGGACCATCCTTAGGTATAGCACCTGAGGGTACATGGATATGAAAGTCGTATTTACTTGAAAATTTTGGGTCAAGCTCAAGCTCCTTATACCTTGACCGGATGTAGGAAAGGGCAGCTTGAGCGCTTTCTTTCATGACCTCACCCAGCGAACCTGTAAGGATCATTTGTCCCTTTCCCGGCAGTACCAAGGCTTCGATGTAGAGAACTTCACCACCGTATGGAGTCCAGGCAAGCCCAGTTGCTATACCTACTTCGTCTTTTTCAAGCCTCATCTCTTCAAGATGCTCAGGCGGTCCCAGATATTCTGAGAGGTTCTCTAAGGTGACCTTGAAGGGTCCCTTTTCTCCTTCGGCAATCTTTCTTGCAACCTTTCTGCAGATCTGAGCTAGCTTCCTTTCAAGCTCTCTTACACCGGACTCTGAGGTGTATTCCTCTATTATCTTTAAGATCACTTCATCTGAAATGCTGATAGACCTTTTCTTTAGACCATGTTCCTTTATAAGCTTTGGTAGGAGATGTCTTTTCGCGATCTCAAGCTTTTCTTTAAAAGTGTAGCCTGAAAGGTAGATAACTTCCATCCTGTCTAATAAGACAGGTGGAATTGGCTCGGTCATGTTGGCGGTGCAGATGAAAAGCACCTTTGAGAGGTCAAAGGGAACATCAAGGTAATGGTCGACGAACTCCTTATTCTGTTCAGGGTCTAATACTTCAAGAAGGGCGCTTGCCGGGTCCCCATGGAAATCCCTGCAGAGTTTGTCAATTTCGTCAAGCATGATGATCGGGTTGTTAACGCCTGCTTGTTTAATAGCTTGGATGATCCTACCGGGCATTGAGCCCACATAGGTCCTTCGGTGCCCACGAATCTCAGCCTCATCCCTTAAACCACCAAGGGCTATTCTCACAAATTTTCTGCCTAAGGCTCGAGCTATCGACTTTCCAAGGCTTGTTTTTCCAACTCCAGGAGGTCCAACAAAAAGGAGAATGGCTCCCTTGGCTTCGGGGTTAAGCTTCTTTACCGCTAAAAATTCGATCAATCTATCCTTAACCTTCTCAAGGTTGTAGTGGTCTTCGTCTAGCACCTGTTTTACATGCTTTAGGTCAAGGTTATCTTTTGTGCTTTTGCTCCAGGGTAGTTCGATCAACCATTCAAGATAGTTCCGGATGACAGCGGCCTCTGAAGAATCAGGGTGCATAAGCTCAAGACGCTTTAGCTGACGAAATGCCTCTTTTTCTACAGGTTTTGGCATTTTAGCTTGTTTTATTTTACGCCTAAGCTCCTCGATCTCCGTCTCTGCGTCTTCAAACTCTCCAAGCTCTCTCTTTATAGCCCTAAGCTGTTCTCGAAGAAAGTATTCACGCTGGGACCTTCCGATCTCTTCTTGAGCTTCCGTTTGAATTTTATTCTGTAGCTTTGTGATCTCTATCTCTTGAAGAAGTAGGTCAGAAACTTTCTTTAGCCTCTCAACCCCGTTTAAGGTCTCAAGGAGCTCTTGAGCAGTCTTAACTTTAAGCTTGATGTACATAGTGATGAGGTCAGCAAGACGTCCAGGCTCTTCCACTGATTGAATGACATTTTGTATTTCTGGGTTGAGAACCCCTTTTAAAGAAAGAAGTTTTTCTACATTTTCTTTAACGCTCCGCATCAACGCTTCGATTTCCGGAGTTATCACCTCTGGCTCTTCTTCCTTACATGGAATGTATCTAACTTTAAAGAAAGGCTCTGTCTGCAAGAATTCTTGAATTTCAACTCTGGATAAAACCTGCACTACAACCTTTAACCGATTTTCAGATAGAGGTAGAGTTTTAAGAATCATTACAAGAGTGCCTATGCGATAGAGGTCTGAGGGCTTAGGATTTTCGATGCGGGGCATCTTTTGGGTTACTAAAACAAGAAGCTTTTCATTCGATAGAGCTTCTTCTATAGCTTTAATGGATTGAGGTCTCCCCACAAAAAGGGGAACAACCATGGACGGAAAAAGAACAATGTCTCTTATGGCCATCAAAGGTAGTATTTCCGGGACATCAACGACTTCGCCTTCTTGTAATTCTGGCAGAGTAAACTCAAGCTCCTCATTCATACTCCATCCTTTTTTAATAAATTTTTAGACCAACTTTTAAGCTCTCCCTTAACCACGAAGTAATCTTGAGCCTTAGGATTTTTTTCACAATTCCGAAGATTAAGAGCATATTAAGATAATTTTTTCTCTCTGACAAGGGTATGTTAAGCCTTTTAGCCAAAAACTCGGGCTCAACTAATATCCAAGTTCCTTTAGCCTTTCGAAGATTGACCTTAGCTCAGGGGTAAGCCGGTCTGGCATTTTGGCATGCAAAAGGATGTAAAGGTCTCCTCTTTTACCATCTGGACCGAGGAAACCTTGCCCTCTAAGTCTCAACTTTGCTCCAGGCTTTGTAAGCTCAGGCACCTTAACCTTGACCTTTTTCCCTTCAGGCGTCATAACCTCTATTTCTCCACCCAAAAAAAGCGTAGAAAGAGGGACCTCTTGGTCAAGATAGATGTTGTTTCCCTCTATTTTTACGCCGGTTTTAGAAAGGATCCGCACCCTAAAGTTATACTCCTTGGTTGACCGTCCTCGTCTCCTTACCACCCTTAGTATCTGTCCATCTTGAACTCCTGCAGGGATCTTAATCCTTATCGTTTCAAAGGTGTCTGGGAGGATAACTTCCTTTTCACCACCCTTTAAAGCTTCCTCTACTGAAAGCGGGAGGTCAACCTGGATGTGTTCGTGAAATTCTCCGAACTCTTCTGCTTCCTCCCCGAATAGAGTTCCAAAGAGATTTCCAAATAGGTCGCTAATGTCAAAGGTGTAAACCCTTCCTCCCCTCTTTCCTTGTTTGAAGAACCCTGAAATGTCAATGCCTAAGTCTTTAAAGATGTTTTCAAAATCAAAGCCTCTGAAGATATCTTCCTGAGTGTAGCGTTTTTCAAACTCAGCTGAACCATACATATCATAGAGGCGTCTTTTTTCAGGGTCTGATAAAACGGCGTAAGCTTCGTTAATCTCTTTAAACTTTTCCTCTGCTTCCTTGTTCCCACGATTTCTGTCAGGATGATATTTCATTGCTAATCTTCTGTAAGCTTTTTTAATTTCTTCCTGAGTAGCGTTCCGAGGGACCCCTAAGATTTCGTAGTAATCCTTTGGCATCTTTTTCCCCTTGCTCTACTTTTTTCAATTCTAAAAAATAAAACCTAAAATGTGGATTTCAATTTTGTGTTGCGAGCAAAACCAAATGATTATTGAGCTTTTTGAAACAGCTTCTTTCTTAGAATGACAAGCATCTGAGGGCACGAAAGGAAGGCTTTGATCGTTTCAGAAAGCTTAAAAACCCTTAAGGAGAAAAAAGAGAAAGGAATATCCAAGGTGCTTAAGCTTAACCTTCGCGAGTTTAAGAGGGATCATCAGCTCGATGCAACTTTCCGAACAAAAAAGGCTATCCTACCTTAAGAAACTATCTTCAAGGCTCGCCATAGCAATTTCTCTAAGAATTTCCGAAAGGACCTGTCTATTTTCTATGGTCATCTGTGTAAATTTTAAACCCATTTCTATTAATTTATCCGCTTTTATCCAGCGAATTTCAGCTTTTGCTTTAAAATTATAGGCTTTAAACTTTATGAGAAGATAAACGATATCTCCCTGATTTAGCTCCGGAATGTCATATAGTCTTACTCTTGCTCCTTCGGCGCTAAGGTCAACGAGTTCACCCTTATAAACTTTTCCATCTAAGGTGCCTATTCGGGTATCGGCATCGATTCTATATCTTGTGTAAAAACGTCTATTTTGCATAAACTCTTCTCTTTATAGGTCCTCTAAAAACCTTTCAATCTTAGCCAATCTGTCCTTAAGGTCTACATAGCTTGCCTTCTCTTTTGCTACAACTTCCTCTGGAGCCTTCGTTAAAAACTCAGGATTTGAAAGCTTTTTTTCAATCTGAGCTAATTTTGTCAAAATCTTTTGTTTTTCTTTTTGCAGGCGTTCCCTTTCTTTTAGAATATCAATATGACCGGTTAGATCAATATAGACTTCACCGTTTGCTAAAATCACCGAAACTTCCCCTTTTTTCCTTTGTTTATCGGTTAAAAATTTGATTTCATCAATCCTTGCCAAAAATTTGATGATTTCTTGATGGATAGGCTCTCGAGTGAGTTCCTCTAAAAGCTTTTCATCGGAAGACCTAAAATAACAAGGTAAGGCTCTTTGAGCTGAAAGGTTGTATTCCGATTTTATGTATCTTATGGCTTGAACAAGCTCCATCATAGTTTTTACTAATTTTTCATCAACATGAGACAAAGAAAGATTTTTAGGAGTAGGATAGCTCTGAGATAAGAGGAACTTCCCATCATTTCCAGGAAGTTTGCTCCACAGCTCTTCCGTTATAAAAGGTATAAAGGGATGAAGAAGCTTTAAAACTTCGCTTAACACATAGTAAAGAACGCCCTGAGTTTCTTTTCTAAATCTCGGGTCTTTAAGATATAGCTTTGAAATTTCTAAATACCAGTCGCAGAAGGTATCCCAAAGGAAATGGTAGGCAGACATGCCTGCCTGGTCAAACTCAAACTCTTCAAGCTTTTGACGAACTGTTGCTACAGTTTTGTCAAGCTCAACAAGGATCCATTTTGAGAAGGGAGGGAGGGTATCAAAGTTAAAAAGTGGATGGGTTTTCTCAAAGTCTTCAAGGTTCATTAGGACAAAGCGGGAAGCGTTCCAGAGCTTGTTTAAGAAGTGTCTAAAGCCCTCAATGCGGGAGATGGAAAGCTTGATGTCTCTCCCCTGAGCGGCAAGGGCAATAAGAGTAAACCGTAGGGCATCTGCCCCATACTTTGCGATCACGTCCAAGGGGTCTATTACATTACCCTTGCTTTTACTCATCTTTTGTCCTTTCTCATCCCTTACCAGGGCATGAATGTAGACCTTTTCAAAGGGAACAGTTCCCATAAAATGAATCCCCATCATGATCATCCTTGCTACCCAAAAGAAGATGATGTCAAAGCTTGTGACAAGGACTGAGGTAGGATAGAAGCGCTGAAGAAGTTCTGTCTTTTCAGGCCAGCCCATGGTTGAGAAGGGCCATAGGGCAGAAGAAAACCAAGTATCAAGCACATCTTCATCCTTTTTTAAGCTGGTTCCTCCACACTTTGGACAGGTTAGGACCTCATCTTCTCTTGAAGCGATAGTTTCTCCGCAATCTTCACAATACCAAATGGGGATCCTATGCCCCCACCAGATCTGCCTTGAAATGCACCAGTCTCTTATGTTTTTCATCCAATCAAAGTAAAGGTTTTTCCAGTTCTCTGGATAAAACTTGATGAATTCATATTCAACCGCAGAAATGGCAGGCTGAGCAAGTGGCTTTGTCCGAACAAACCATTGTTTAGAAAGGAGCGGCTCAATTACCGTGCCACAGCGATAGCAGTGCCCAAGCACCACTTCATAATCCTCTTCCTTAAGAAGAAGCCCTTCTTTTTTCAAATCTTCAACCACTCTTTCTCTTGCGGTAAACCTATCAAGTCCTTGATAAGGACCTGCTTCAGCGGTCATGTAGCCCTTTTCATCTATAACCTTGACAAAGGGAAGATTGTGCCTTTTAGCGATCTCAAAGTCTGCAAAATCGTGAGCAGGGGTCACTTTTACAGCGCCAGTTCCAAATTCTGGGTCAACCGCTTTATCGGCAATGATGGGGATAAGCCTTCCAATGAGAGGAAGTCTAACCATTTTTCCTATTAAGTGCTTATACCTTTCATCGTCTGGGTTCACTGCTACCGCAGTATCTCCGAGCATGGTTTCTGGTCTTGTGGTAGCAACGATGATCTCTCCAGTTCCGTTAGCTAAAGGATACACCAGATACCAGAGCTTTCCTGGTTTTAGCTCAAACTCCACTTCAAGGTCAGCAAGGGCGGTTTCACACCTTGGACACCAGTTGATGATATAGTCTCCGCGATAGATAAGCCCTTCTTCATACAGCCGACAGAAGACCTCCCGGACTGCTTTTGATAACCCTTCATCCATGGTGAAGCGAAGATACTTCCAGCTACAGCTTGCCCCAAGCCTCTGGAGCTGTTTGATGATGGTGTTTCCATACTTTTCCTTCCACTGCCAAACCCTTTCTAAAAACTTCTCCCTTCCAAGGTCATGCCTTGTAAGCCCCTCCTTAGCTAATTCCCTTTCTACTACATTTTGAGTGGCAATACCCGCATGGTCAGTTCCTGGCAGCCAGAGGACATCAAACCCATCCATCCTCTTATATCTTGCCAGCACATCTTGGATGGTGTTGTTTAAAGCATGTCCAATGTGAAGAGACCCTGTGATATTAGGAGGCGGTATGACTATCGAAAAGGGCTTCTTTGAGGGGTCAAAGGTAGGGTTGAACAGGTCAGAGTTAAGCCATCTTTCAAGCCATTTTTCTTCAATAGAATGTGGTTCATAAGCCTTATCCAAACTTTCCTTCATCAGACTTCACCCCTTTCTTCTAAGATTTGTGTGCCAAGCCCTTCATCTGTGAATAATTCAATAATCAAGGAATGGGGAACCCTTCCGTCGATTATATGCACCTTCTTTACACCCTGAGAAATGGCTTTTCTTGCGCTTTTAAGTTTGGGGATCATTCCTCCCCGGGCAACTCCGCTTGAGATTAGCTCTTCCACCTCAGAAACTTTTAGAGTAGAGATAAGCTTTCCCTCAGCATCTTTTACTCCTTCTACATCTGTCAAATAGATCAACTTTTCCGCCCGAAGGGCACCTGCTAAAGCTCCAGCCACAAGGTCAGCGTTCACATTGTAAGCCTGCCCATCCTCGCCAACGCCTACAGGTGCGATCACAGGAATAAAATCTCGCTCAAGGAGTGTAAACAAAACTTCAGGGTTAACCTTCTTAACCTTCCCAACCCGTCCAATGTCTATGATCTCAGGCGGTCTATCCTCTCCTGTATACTTGTAAATGGTCATCTTTTCTACTTGGATTAAATCTCCGTCCCTTCCAGAAAGCCCAACCGCCCTTCCTCCCACTTGGTTAATCAGGCTAACTATCTGTTTGTTTACCGTCCCAACAAGGACCATCTCAACAACGTTCATCGTCTCTTCATCCGTAACCCTTTGTCCCTCTATGAAAACAGGCTTTAAGCCAAGGCGCTCCATCATTTGACTGATGTGGGGTCCCCCACCATGAACTATGACCGGCTTTATGCCGACATACTTCATAAGGACGATATCCTTGGCAAAGGCTAGCTTTAATTCTTCATCAACCATAGCATGCCCGCCATACTTTATAACCATGACCTTGCCATAAAAGTCCCGAAAATAAGGAAGGGCTGAGATTAATATTTTAGCCTTCTCTAAGAGATCCATGGTTTACTCCTAAGGGATTGATAACCTCTACCAGAAGGCTGGTCCATGGGCAATGTAACAGCGAATACCCTCTTCCTTTGCCCGAAGGGCATGCTCCTCACCCGGCAGGATCACAACCACATCCCCAGCCTTCACTTCCCTCCACTCTCCGTTTAGATAAACCTCGCCTCTTCCTTCAAGCACAAAGATGCTATCTACCTGAACATCATGGGTATGAATGGGAACCTCTATATTTGGTGAAAGCTCTAAAATAATCAAGCTGAGGGTTGGGCTTTCTTCCTTTGAAAGGATGTATCCAATCCTCACACCAGGGATCTTAGGATGGGGCTTAAACTCAAGTTGAGACAAGTTTTTTATAAAGCCCATCGTTAACACCTCCTATTCAGGTTTTACGCGATATATGACTGAGGTGGGGAAGTTATCGTAAACAAGCTCAAAGTAGCGTGGGTCATACTGTCTAAGGATGAACATCCTGTTAAACAGGGTGTCTGCCTGCTGAGATGGGAGAAGAAAGAGCCCAAGTTTTCCTTCCTGCGTCCGGACAAGCTCAACCACATAGCCGTTTTCAAAAAAGTGTTTAGCCTTAAGCTCTTTTCCGTCATGAAAATAGAAATCTTTAATAGGAATAGTGCTGTTCTTTATGTTGATTATACCGTTTGTTAAGTCTATTATGGCATCATCAAGGTCAGCGCATTGAATAACATTTGGAGCTATAATTTTACAGTCCTGAGGTGAAATTATCTCTCCATAGTCTCCTTTTTTCCTATTAAAATCATAGGAGCCAAAATAGTGGATCCAGCCAAACTTGGAGATTAAGTCATCGGTAAAGACGACATAGATGGGTGTGTTGATGGGCTTATCAAACTTGCCAGCAAGTATATCCTCTACAATTGCACTAGCCTTTTTACCTTCTTTAAGAAGCTTTGCTAAGCCCGTTAGCCCGTAGTTTGCGGTAAAGGATATGACTCTCCATGCTTGCTCAGGGCTTGATACTGTAAAGCTTTTAGCCACAAGATAAGTTTTGGGAGTTCCCTGACTTCCTCCGTCATGGATGGTTGCCCTTCTTGCGTAAAGCTGGAAGGCATACCCGTAATCCCACCAGGTCCAGATTACGGAATCTTTCGGGGTGTTATGCTTTATCCACTCCATATCCTTGACAAGAAAGGAATGGACCTTCGGGGTGCTAACTGCGGAAACTGCCCCTTTTGAAGCAAAAATCAAAGCCAAGAAGAGGAATGTCCCTGTAAGAAGAAGGGCAAAGCTTCTTTTTCTTTCTTCTACGAAAAGACCCATCATAGGGAGTAGTTTTTCAAAAAGGAGATGCACGAGATAGCCAAGCCCAAGCCCCACAAAGGGAGAAAGATACATGGCAAACCTTGCGCCAGAGACGAAGGTAAGAAGCCCTATTCCAAAAAAGGGTAAAAGGAAAAATAAGCTTCTGATATGAAAGATGAAAAGGAGGAAGGCACCGATTAAACCCGCAACTCCAAAGGCTGTAGAATAAGTTGCTGTGGCAAAAACCTCTTCAAAAGAGAGCCGTTGAAGTTCAGAGATTGATTGAAAGATGTTTGGGAAATCAGAAAAGAGCTTCTCAGCGGTTGTCTCCTTCTTTAAACCAAAAACTAAAGTTTTTACTTGAAGATATAGATGATAGGGACCAGCGTAGATATACCAAACTTGAGGAAGAATAAGCAGTCCAAGGTATAAGAAATCTTCTTTTTTAAAAGAAGAAGGCTTAAACCTTTTTTCCCACAAATAATAAAGTATAAAAGTTAGCACTAAGACAAAGCAAAGGTTGGGATGACCATACCAGAGCTGATAGAAGATTAAGGTAAGCGAAGCAAGGCTAACAAAGATTAGTTTTTTTCTTTGAGTTTGTGAGGCAAAAAAGAGATAGAAAAGGAAGGCGATGAGGAAAGGGAGAGTGAGGTTTAGGACATCATGGTCAAGTCGCATGAGGTTAGTTCTGCCAAGATACATGGGGGCGGAAAGCATTACTATTCCACCAGCTAAACCCGCGAAAGGAAGGTTAAGCCTTTTTAGGTAGAAAAAAAGTGGAACAGCAGGAGAGATTGCTAAAAAGGGAATTATATACCAAGTAAGCCAAGCAGCGTTTAGCCCCGTTAGTTGAGATAAAAAATGAAATATGTTGCTAATAAAAGTGCCAGAAATTCCATACTTTGGCGCAAACTCTTCTTTATCAAGTTTAGCTTGAGAAGAATTATCGGGAAAAAACCTAAAGGGGTCGATTTTCCCAGGCTTATACAAACCTTCTTCCATGTCCTTGGCAAGCCTGGCAAAGAAGAAAGAGTCATACTCGCTGTATAAGGGTTCACCATTGTAGAAGAAGAGGTGTTCATTGGCTTTCCAAAATTGGACATCGTCAAAACGGATGTAAAGACCAAAGGCCAGGACCAATAAAAGAAGAAGGTAGTAGACTAAGTTAGCCGAATTTATACGCAAGCCCCATGCCTCCTCGAGGATAGTCCCAGATGATGTTTAAAAAGGGGCAAGCAACCCGGCAGGAACCGCATTCAAGGCAAGCTTGATAAGCTACGATTATCCTTCCTTCCTCGCTTAAGCGATAAACATTGGCTGGACAAAAAAAGAGACAGGGCTTTGTTTCGCAGCGAAGGCAAGTTCCTTCATCCTTTATTTTAAGATGAGCGTACTCTTCATCGACATAAAATTTTACGCTTGAAATCTTATCATCTATGTTCATGCCTAAATTATAATCAAAAAGATTTGCCTTGCCAATTGGTTGCTCCCGGAGGACATGGTCGGTTCGGCATTGTTGTCAGAAAAGCTTTTAGAATTTATAATAAGCAATAAACGATTCTATTAATAAGGGGGAAGGTATGGCTGGGCATTCCCATTGGGCGCAAATAAAAAGAAAAAAGGCTGCTCAAGATGCTAAGCGGGGCCAGCTTTTTACTAAGCTAGTTCGAGAGATCATTGTAGCAGTGAAAACCGGCGGAAGCGGGGACCCTGACATGAACCCACGTCTTAGAGCAGCCATTCAAGCGGCAAAGGCTGCCAACATGCCCAAGGAAAACATTGAACGAGCCATCAGAAAAGCCCTTGGTCAGGAGGAGGGCACTCATTACGAAGAGGCTGTATTTGAGGGTTATGGTCCAGGGGGTGTAGCCATCCTTCTTACAGCGATAACAGATAACCGCAGAAGGACTGTCTCTGAGATTAGGCATCTTTTCAGCAAGTATGGCGGAAGCTTAGCCGAGCCGGGTGCTGTATCTTGGATGTTTGATCATAAAGGTCTTATCGTTGTGAAAAGAGATAAAAACAGGGATGAGGAGTTGCTTGAGATAGCTATCGATAAAGGGGCTGAAGACACAAGGGAGTATGAGAGCGAGGTTGAGATTGTAACCTCTCCCTCAGACTTTGAAGCCGTTAAAAAAGCCCTTGAGGATGCAGGGTTTGAAATTCTTTCAGCAAAGCTTACCATGGTTCCCAAAACAACCATTCCTATTCAGGATAAATCTACAGTTGAGAGCTTGCTAAAACTCCTTGACGCCCTTGAAGACCATGACGATGTCCAGCAGGTCTACGCAAACTTTGACATACCTGAAAGCCTTATGGATAGTCTAACTAAATGAAAATCCTTGGATTAGACCCGGGGGTTTTAAATTTTGGTTATGCCAAGGTTTTTGTCTCAACAAATAGGTTAGACCTTCTGGATTTTGGCACCCTTTCTCCTCCTCGTTCATATTCCTATTCAGAAAAGCTCTTTTGGCTATATCAAAATCTGAACAAACTGGTTGAGGATTTTAAGCCTGATTTTTTAGTCTGCGAGGAGTATTTGCCTCGAGTAAACCCTGAAAGCTCAGCCAAGGTTGCTCAAGCTCAAGCCTTAGTTCACCTTACCTCAGCAAGCTTTAAAATACCCCTTCGGACCTTTCATCCAAGCACCTGGAGAAGCTTACTTATAGGCTCAACAAACGGAAGCATAGAAGCTTTAAAAGAGAGGCTTAAGCTCTTCGTGTCTGAGGAAACCTTAGAAAAACTGGATGAGCATGCCCTTTCCGCACTCGGGATAAGCCTTTCTTTAGCTTTGGATATGGGGCTAATCTAACATGTTCTGTCTTCTCAAAGGGTATCCCTTAGAGTTTGTTCAGCCAAACCGGCTTATTCTTTCCTCTGGGGCGGTTGCCTGGGAAGTATTTCTTCCCCTGCGGACCTTTGAGCGCTTAAAGAGCCAGAACCTATATCAAGAAATAACCCTTTTTGTTGCTGTCATGCTTGTTGGGGAGGAGTTTATTCAGGTTTTTGGTTTTGAAAGCAAAGAGGAAAGAGAATTTTTCTTAAAGCTAAACAAGCTTTCCCGAGTTGGTCCAGTTTTAGCACTAAACATCCTCTCTTATTACACTCCAGAGGATATAAAGCGGATTGTGCTTGAAAGAAGAACTCATGACCTGGCAAAGGTCCCAGGAATAGGGCAGAAAAAGGCAGAAAAACTCATCCTTGAGATAAAGGGGCTTTTTGAGAGGCTTACAAAGAAAGGAAAGACCTTGCCTGAGCCCGTCGTTGACTTGCTATCCGAGGCTAAAGAATGCCTAATAAGCCTTGGGTTTTCAGCAAGGGTTGCGGAAGAGGTGGTTCTTAAAGTGTATAAAGAAGGGGATTCCTTAGAAGAAATCTTGAAAAAATCTTTGAAAGAGCTGGCCCCATTCCCGTGTCCTGCCGAACGTTAGCGAGGCATTGGGGCAAGTTGATGAACCGAAGAAGCTTTTTAAAAATTTTAACCTTGGGAAGTTTTGCCCTCTTAGGGCTTGCAAGCTTAAGAAGCTTGTTTCATTTAACCTCCCGTCCCCCAAGGCTTGTTTTCATCCCTTCAGCCGAGCTTGAAAAGCTAAAGAGCGGACCTCTTTTTGGTGAAGACTACATCTTAGTTAAAGCGAGCGGAGAGGTTCTTGCCTTTAGCCGAAAATGTCCTCATTTAGGCTGTAAGCTAAACTTTGACCCAGTCCAAAGTCTCATATCTTGCCCCTGCCATGGCAGTAAGTTTTCCCTTCAAGGGAAATACATCTCGGGTCCTGCTAAAAAGGACCTCTCTCGCTTAAACACTAAACCCTCAGACAAGGGTATATCCCTTGCCTTGCCTGCCTAACCTACCTACAAGACTCTACCCAGAGATTGCCTATCTCTCTGCCTCATCTTTTTTGATTTGCATCTTTTCCGGGATGGTTCTCTCTTTTCATTACTTTCCAGAGAAAGCCTTGCAAAGCGTTGTAACTCTTGAAGCAACTGTCCCTTTCGGAAAGTTCTTTCGTAGTCTTCATTACTTTTCAGCCCAAATAACCCTCATATGCCTTTTTCTTCATTTTTTAGACAGCCTAAGGCTAAAGGTCTATCTTCTCAAAAGTGGAACGAGCTGGTTCTTTCTTGGTCTATCCCTTTTTGTGATGCTCTATGTCTCTTTCACCGGCTATCTTTTGCGAGGGGATGAAGTAGGGGAGCAAGCAGGCGCGATAGCAGACTCTATGACTAAATCGTTTCCTATCCTTGGTTTGGCTCTAAATAAGCTATTTTTCGCTATACCTGAGACAGGGCTCCATCGGGTTTATCTTTGGCATATTTTCCTTTCCTTTTTGACAGCTTGCGGAATATTCATCTTTCATGTGCGGATTAAAAAGCTCATCCAATTTCCTCAAGCAAGCTACGCCCTCGTTCCGGTTTTACTTGCCCTCATCTTCTACCCACCTTTAAAGCCCTTTGGCGAGGGTGAGGCAAGAGGACCTTGGTTTTTTGTTGGAGCTCAAAGTATGCTTAAAGTTCTTCCCCAAGAATTGGTGTTTTTATACCTTTTACTCTTTCCTTTTCTTTATCAAGCTCTTTCCTCATTCAGAAGACACGAAAGACTGGTCCTTGCGGTCTTTACATCCTACCTTTTAATCTATTTTGTATTTTCCCTTTTATGGTTTGTTCTTCCATAGCCCCCTCCACCTGGAGTATAGATGCTTATCTTTTCCCCTTTCTTAACGCGAAGTACTACTTTGCTTGGGAGAAGGCTACGAGCTCCCTCTGTGATCAGAGAGTTTATTCCTCGTTTTCCAGGTAAACCTCCGAAGAGCCCGTAGGGTCTTGTTTTTCTTCTATCGGTCAGAAGACTTACTTCCAGGTCTTCAAGAAAGACGTAGGTTCGGATTAAGCCCGCTCCCCCAGGATACTTTCCCAGTCCTCCTGACCCTCGTCTTAGGGCATACCTTTCTATCCGCACAGGATAGATGTTTTCAAGGACTTCAATCGGGGTGTTCATGGTGTTAGTCATGTGTGTGTGAACACCAGAAAGACCGGGGAGCCCAGGCCTTCCCCCCATTCCGCCTCCGATTGTTTCATAGTAAGCCCAAAGCTCGTTTCCAAAGGCGATGTTGTTCATGCTTCCGCAGGAGGCAGCTGGCACAAGTTCTGGCATAAGCTCTGCTAACGCACCAAGCAAGGCATCAACTATCCGCTGCGAGGTCTCAACATTTCCCGCTGACACCGGAGCAGGATACTTGGCGTTAACAAGGCTACCTTCAGGAGTTATAACTTCAATCCTCCTTAAGATTCCTTGATTTATTGGATATTCTCCAAGGCGCGAAAGAAGAGAGAAGAACACATAATACACAGAGGATAGGGCTACCGCTCTTGGAGCATTAACCGGTCCTTTAACCGCTTTTGAGGTGCCAGTAAAATCAACCAAAACCCCTTCTTGAGAGACGGAAACTTCAACCCTTATTGGAATTTTTTTAGCAGAAAAGCCGTCATCATCAAGATAGTCGGTAAAGCTTGCCTTTCCCTTTTGACTAAAGCTTAAAAGCTTAAGAAAAGCCCTCTCAGAATAGTTTTTTAGCTCTTCGATTAGGGCAAGAACCTTTTCTTCCCCATGAGTTTGAAGGAGCTCAACAAGGCGCCTTTCCCCTCTTTCTAAGCTTGCAAGCTGAGCCTTAAGGTCTCCTTCTCTCTCAACTGGGTTTCTAACCCTTCTTAAGAAGCTTTTCCAAAGCTCGGAGTTTAGCCTTCCCGCCTCAATGATTAAGCTTGGAGGAATTATTACTCCCTCTTCCTCAATGTGCGTGGTTGGAGCCATTGAGCCTGGGTATTTTCCTCCCACATCGGCATGATGAGCCCGAACAACTAAGAAAAACCTGAGTTTTCCTTGATAGAACACGGGCTTTACCACGGTTATGTCAGGAAGGTGTGTTCCCCCTTGATAAGGGTCGTTTGTGATGGCGATATCTCCTTCCTTCCATGGAAACAGGTCTTTAAGATGTTTCATCGTCTCGGGCATAGCTCCAAGATGAACCGGAATGTGGGATGCTTGGGCGCAAAGCTCTCCTTTTTCATCAAAGATGGCGCAAGAAAAGTCGCACCTTTCGCGGATGTTTGGAGAAAAGGCTGAGCGCCTCAACACTACCCCCATCTCTTCAGCAATTCCAGAGAGAAGCTGGTTTAGTATTTCAAGCTCAACAACCTTCATGCTCTTCAGCTCCTTTTAGGATAGCAAAAGATGGTCAGCCCATCCTTTACCTCAGCTAAAAAGCCTTCTTCTACAAACAGAGTGGTATACCGGTCGATTATCAAGAGAGGTCCAAAGAGCTTATCTCCCTTCTTTAGCTCGTCCCAAGCTATAACTTTAAACTTTTTAGGACCTTCCTTCGTGTAGACCTCCTTTTCGAAAGGAGAAAAGACAAACTTCTGGCTTTCTACTTTTAGGTTTAAAGGTTCATCCTCCCCACTCAGGCGAACCCTTACATTTATCACTTCTACTGGAAAATGCTCAAGACAAAAGCCAAACTCTCCTCGGTGGGCATCATGAAAGGCTGAAGCAAGGTTCTCTTGATAGGGCAAGCAAAGCTCGTAGCCCTGCCCCTTGTAGCGTAGGTCAAGAAAAACCTGAGCTTTTAAGGAATCAATAAGCTCTTTGGGTGCTCCAAAAGATAAAACTTTTTCTATGGCAATTTTCTTTAAGCTTTCTATCTCGGTTTTTATCTTTTCTAAATTTTCTACAGGAAGGAGGACGGTTTTTGAAAAATCAAACACTGGGCTTGCGGTGTAAAGCCCTAAGGCAGAAAAGGAGCTTGCAAGCTTTGGTGCAATAAAGCCTTTAAGATTTAGCTTTCTTGTAAGGTCGCAGGCATGAAGACCGCTTGCTCCGCCAAAGGCTAAGAGAAAATAGCTTGAGGGGTCAATACCCCTCTCAGTTGACACCTTTCTTAAAGCTCGAACCATGTTTGTGTTAACAATTTCTACCACGCCAAGTGCTGTCTCAAGAGGTGATAATCCTACCTTTTCAGCAAGCTTGGTTAAGGCGTTAAAAGACCTTTCAGGAAAAACCCGCATCTCTCCCCCAAGGAAAAACTCAGGAATTATCCTTCCGAGGACAAGGTTTGCATCCGTGACTGTGAAATCGTTCCCCTTTCCGTAGCAAGCTGGACCTGGGTCAGCTCCTGCGCTTATCGGACCAACTTTAAGAAGACCCCCTTCATCAACCCAAGCAATCGACCCACCCCCAGCACCCACCGTATGAATGTCTATCACTGGTATGCTCACTGGGTACCCATCAAACTGATACTCTTTAGTGAAGGGAAGGGATGATTTTATAAGGCAAACATCCGTTGATGTGCCACCCATGTCAAGGGTTATAACTCCCGCTATCCCAAAATACCTTGCTAAGCTTAAACCTGCCTTTGCTCCTCCTGCAGGTCCAGAAAGTATGGTCTGAACCGCTCGGTGCTTGGCGAGGGAGATGGGCATGTAGCCCCCGTTTGATTGCTCAACAAAAACCCTTGTCTGAGGAAGCGCCTCTTCCAAGGTTTCGAGATATTTTTTTAGTATTGGGCTTAGATAAGCGTTTATCGCAGTTGTTGTGGTCCTTTCATACTCTCTTATTTCGCAGAGGACCTCATGACTTAAGCTTAAAAGGAGCTCCCTAGAAGTTGAAAGAGCCTTAGCTAGACTTACTTCATGAACCGGATTTTTATAGCTATGAAGAAGGGATACCGCAACGCTTCTTACCCCTTTTCTTTTCACAAACTTCAAAGCCCTTTTGACCTCTTTTTCTGTTAAAGGTTTTATCACCTCACCCTTTGCAGAGAGCCTCTCATCCACTCCGATTATGTTTTCCTCTTTGACAAAGGGTTTAGGCTTTTCCACGAAAAAGTCGTAGACCTTCGGTCTTGTCTGCCTTCCGATAAGGATGACATCTTCAAAACCTTTTGTGGTAATAAGGACAAAATCTTCGCCTTTTCTCTCAAGAAAGGCGTTTGTGGCAACCGTTGTTCCATGAATAAGAACTTCAGGCTTAATTCCAATTAGTTCTAAGCCTTGAAGGATGGCTTTTGCAGGATTGTCTGGCGTTGATGGAACCTTTAGGGTTTTAAGCTCACCATCCTCTTCCCAGACAAAATCTGTAAAGGTGCCTCCAGTGTCGACTCCGACCCTCATTTTCCGATGCAAAACCTGCTAAAAATGGTATTAAGAAGGTCTTCTGTTGTGACCTCTCCAGTGATTTCTGAGAGAGAGGAGAGAGCACTTCTTAGACCAATGGCTATTAGCTCAGGCAAGGGTTCATTCTTTTCAAGCTCAGAGAGGGCAAGCTCAAGCCCCTCCTTTGCCTTAACCAAAGCCATCTTTTGTCTTAAATTCGGGGCTACCTCAGGCACCTCTCTAGAGCTTGTGGATAAAACCTTATCTGCAATAGCTTTTGACAACTCCTCAAGCCCTATTTCTTTGCCTGCCGAAATCTTGACAGGAGAAATCCCCCTCGCTTTAGCAAAGGCTTCCCAATCGGAAGCATAGTTAGGTGTGAGGTCAATCTTATTTATCACAAAAAGATGAGGTAGGCTTTCTATCTCTTTGTAGATTTTTTCTGTTTCTTCATCAGGTGGTGCTTCTGCTGAGACAAGAAAGACTACAAGGTCTGCTGACTTAACCTTTTGCCAAGCTCTTTCCACACCGACCTTCTCTATAGGGTCATCCGTTTCCCTAAGTCCTGCTGTGTCAACAAGCTTTACAGGGAGCCCTCCTATGGTTGCCAATTCTTCAAGGAAATCCCTCGTTGTGCCTGGGATTGAACTAACGATAGCCCGGTCTTCTTTGAGAAGAGCGTTTAAAAGAGAGGATTTTCCTACGTTTGGCTTTCCAGCTATTACTAAGGTTAGCCCCTCCCGGAAGACCTTTCCTTCTTCTTGAGCAGAGATGAGGCGCTCAATCTCAGCCAAGACCTCCTCTTTTAACCTTTTTTTAAGCTCATGTGGGGCTAAGATTTCGATGTCCTCTTCCGGAAAGTCAATGGCAGACTCTACGTGAGCAAGCATTTCAAGGATAGCGTCTTTCAGTTGATTTATGCGTTGAGAAAGTTTCCCTTCTAAAGTCTTCAAGGCAAGTTTTAAGGACACCTCACTTCTTGCCGAGATGATTTCCTCTATGGCTTCAGCCTGAGCAAGGTCTATCCTTCCGTTAAGAAAGGCTCTTAGCGTAAACTCACCAGGCTCAGCAAGCCTTGCCCCCATTCTTAAAACCAGCTCAAGGATCTTCTTTAGGTTTATGTATCCGCTATGGGCATAGATTTCAACCACATCCTCTCGAGTGTAAGAATGGGGAGCCTTCATGTAAGCCACAAGGACCTCATCAAGCCTCTCCTCAGTTTCTGGGTCAACGATAAAGCCGTAGTAGAGCCTTCGGGGCTCAAGGTCTCGATGAGGTTTTGCGGGCTTAAAGATTGCTTGAAGAATAGATTTTGCCTCGTCTCCGCTGATTTTGATTACACCTATAGCCCCCCTCCCAGGAGGGGTAGCTATCGCTGCTATGGTGTCTTCGGTGGAGTATCTTGGGATCAACTTTAGGCTTGGGGTTTGACTTCAAGCTTTACCTTTCTTTCTTTGCCCTCTCCTTCAAAGGTGTAGGAGATTTCAGGATGTTCTCTTAGTACACGCTCAACGATCCGTTCTTCCCTTTTTGTTCTTACCCTTAAGGTGCGAGGTTTTTTATCTTCTTTTATCAGAGAGACAGCCCTCTGCAGGGCTCGCAAAAAGCGCCTCTCCCCCTCAAGGTCAATTCCCTCAGGTTTAAGGTTGACCTTTGGTCCAACGCCGAGAGCCTTAGCCACGATTTTATTAGTTAAGAATTCTAACGCGGAGATAGGTTCCCCGCCGTTTACCAGCAGATATTTCAAATCCTCTCCCGAAAGTATAAGGTCAACCTCCATTCTTGTCTGATTTAGATTGGTTTTAAGGTCAATATTGAGGTCTGCATTATGGAAGAGCTCTTTGAGAAACAGGATAGCTCGGTTTGCCCTTTCAGATAAAACCCTTGCCGGCTTGATCCGAAAGTAAGCCTTTATTTTTTTGCCAGAGAGGATTCCACCCTGGCTAACCTCCTCAATTGAAATTTCAAGGTCTTCTGGTAGGCAGGAAAGCTCTTCGCAGGCCTTCTCCAAAAGCTGGTCAAGACTTCTTCCCTCAAGAGAAAGACCTCTCTCCATGGCACCCCCTCGTCTCTAATTTTTTTAGTTTATTTTTTATACATCCTAAGGGTCAAAATCTGTTGTCCTAAAGATAAAAGATTATTCACAAACCAATAAAGGACAAGTCCTGAGGGAAAGGTTACAAACAAAATAGTAAATAGTATTGGAAGTATAAGCATAACCTTTTCTTGCACAGGGTCCATCGATGAGGGCGTAAGCTTTTGTTGAATGAACATCGTAGCTCCCATGAGGATAGTGAGAAGAGGAATTCCACCAAGCCATGGGATCTCAAAGCTTCCAAGATAGAGCCTCTCAGGGGCTGATAGGTCGTCAATCCAGAGGATGAAGGGGGCATGCCGAAGCTCAATAGCCATAAGAAGCACTTTGTAGAAGGCGAAGAAGACAGGGATCTGGATCAAGATGGGTAGACAGCCGGAGAAGGGGTTTATCTTGTGGGTTTTATAAAGGTTTATAATTTCTTTTTGTAGAGTTTGTGGGTCATCTTTATACTTTTCCTTTAAGCGTTGGATTACCGGTTGGAGCTCCTGCAATTTCTTCATGCTTTTAAAGCTTATGTGGTTCAAAGGATAGAAAAGGATGCGTAGGAAGATGGTAACAATGACTATGGCCCAACCGTAGTTGTTAGTAAAGTTATGCAAAAATTTAAGCAACCATAGAAGAGGCTTTGCTATGATGTCAAAAAACCCAAAATACAGAGCCTTAGATAAAAGAGGATACTCCTTTTTCATCTCTTCAGATTTTTTAGGACCAAGGTAAAGCTTAAAGTTATAGGTGATTTTTTCCCCTGGGTTTAGAGTAAATTCCGGAGTCCAAAGGATGAATTCTTCTGAGTTTTCAAGCCTACGAAAAGTGGCTCTAAAATTCTCTTGCTGCTCAGGGATGATAGCCGTCATAAAGTATACATCCATGTAGCCAAGGTATTTAAGCGGTCCAACATACTCGGTAAGCGTATCCTTTAGCTCAACCTCGTTAAGATGGTTTGTGTAGTAGAATGGTCCTTTAAAGACATACTCACTTCCTTTGACAAAGGGTGAAAAAAGCCCCCTTATAAGAAGTCGATCCTTAACCGGCTCATTCTTCAGATTTTTAAGCTCAACCGAGAGGTCAACGAAGTAATTATCCCCTTTAAAAGTAAAGACTTTAGTTATGCTCAATCCCTCTTTTTCACCGGTGAGCACAATCCTTTCACTTTCTCCTCTGTTTAAAGTCTTCTCCTCCGGTCCTTGATATTCCATCGTAAGGTAGGCTATGCTTGGGTCGCTTGCTAAGTAGATTTCAAAGGGGTAAAAATTATGGGGCACAAGACTTACAGGGTCAGGTTTGTTCTTTTCCTTTCGGTAGTTTAAAAGCTTAAATTCTGTAAACCTTCCCCCAGAAGTATTAAGATTAGCCTCGTAGAGAGGAGTTATAAGGCTTATCTTTTTCAACGGCAAGACTGTTTCGTTTGTAGAAAAGGGTGTTTGAGAAGGAACTGATCTTTCCTGCAATGCCTCTCTTGTCTTCATCGTTTCCTGAGGTTGGGTTAAGTTGGCTGTCCCATTCTGGGGTGTTTGAGGAGGTGGGAAAAACACCATTTGAAGGACTTGAAAGATGATTATAACAAGAATAGACAAAACAATAGCCAAAATCACATTTCTTTCCATTAAAATCCTCCTTTTGTTGGCGAGGCTATAGATTTTTTATCCTTCAAGGGAGGAGGGTCGTAGCCTCCTTCAAAGAAGGGATTGCACTTTAGAATCCGTTTCATTGCAAGGTAGAAGCCTTTTATAACCCCCCATTCTTTGATTACTAAGTAGGCATAACTACTGCACGAAGGATAGTAACGACAGTGTATTCCAAAGATTTGACTGATCATAGGAGATATGAACCTTTGATAACAACTTATAGCTTTAAGGACGATGTTTTTAAGAGTTGACATTGGAGAACTCCTCAGAAAGTTTAGGTTTTAGCTTTTCTTCAAGCTCTGGATACTTAAAGCTTAAAATCTTTGGGCTTGCCACCAAGAGGAAGTCAGCTGAGATGGGGAAGATGTTCTCATTCCTTCGAAAAAATTCCCGTAGCAATCTTTTAGCTCTGTTTCTTTTTACAGCCTTGCCAACTTTTCTGCTTGCCACCACAGCAAAACGCCTAACACCAAGACTATTTGGTAGATAAATTATCAACAAAACATCCTCAAGCCAAATCTTTTTTCCTTCTTTAAATAATCTTTCAATTTCTTTCCTTTTAAGCTTTAGACGGTTGTTAGACGCCAGCGTCCCTTTCTCCTGCGGTTCTTTAATATTTTCCTACCAGAGCGGGTCTTCATCCTTGCACGGAAACCATGCCTTCTTTTAGCCTTAATTATGCTTGGTTGATAGGTCCTCTTTGGCATAAGATCCCTCCTTAAAGAATTTTAAGAATTAGCTTAAAAGCTTTGCGACCCTAAAGTTTAGCATCTTCTAAGAAATTTTCCATAAGTTAAAATTATTTAACACCGCTTAAGGAGCTTGTTCATGAAAAAGATTAGCCCACTTCTAAACCAAATATTGTTTGAAGTTTATGCTAACCTTTTGAAGAGAAAGAGCAGAGGTCTTTTTTTTCGTCCCTTTTGGAATAGACCTTCCTTTGACCTTAAATCTTATCTCCAAGCCCAGGGTTTTGTTGTCATCGCTGAGATAAAAAGGGCAAGTCCTCTTAAGGGAGAACTTAGAGAAAACTTTAACCCCGTTGAGCTTGCCTTATCCTATGAAAGGGGAGGGGCAAAAGCCATCTCCGTCATCACCGAGGAGGTCTTCTTCCACGGTTCCTTAGAGTATTTAGCTGCCATAAGAACTGTGGTTAGCCTTCCCATCCTTAGGAAAGATTTCATCCTTGACCCAGTGCAGATAGAAGAAGCCAAAGCCTTTGGGGCAGACTTTGTGCTCCTAATAGCAGGAATCTTAAAAAAGGAAGAGCTTTCTGAGTTAATTTCCTATGCAAAAAGGCTTGGGCTTTCAAGCTTGGTTGAAGTTCACGATGAGGAGGATTTAGAAATCGCCTTGTCCTCCGGTGCCGAGGTTATAGGTATAAACAACCGAAATCTTTCAACCCTCAAGGTTGACCCAGAGCATTGCTTTAGACTGAAATCCCTCATCCCCTCCCACATTCCTGTAATTGCTGAAAGTGGCATCGATAACCAAGAGCAGATCAAACGGTTAAAAGCTGAGGGCTTTAGCGGAGCTTTAATCGGGACAGCCTTGGTAAAGCACAAAAACCCTGAAGAATTTTTGCAGACCTTACTTGCTTAGAGGGGTATATAAAAGTATAATTTTTTAAACATGATTTTTTAAACATGAACATGAAATTTTAATCATGAGATATAGACCAAACTTTGAGAAGGGAGGGGGTATACTTCCAACCATCGTCCAGGATTATCAAACAGGGAAAATTCTCATGCTCGGATATGTCAACGAAGAAGCCTTTCAAAAAACGCTTGAAACAGGTTTAGTGCACTTCTACAGCCGTTCAAGAAACAGGCTTTGGTTAAAAGGTGAGACCTCCCGGCAGTATCTCTATCTGCGGGAGGTGTATGTAGACTGCGACGAGGATGCCATCCTCTTTAAGGTTGATCCTGTTGGAGCTGTATGCCATGAAGGCTATCAAACTTGCTTTTATAGACGTCTTGAGGGTGATAGCCTTGTCGTAGTTGAGGAAAGATTAGTCTCGCCGGAGGAGCTTTATGGAAAGAAAGCTTAAGTTTGGTATCCCAAAAGGAAGCTTAGAGAAGGCAACGATTGACCTTTTTACGAGAGCAGGCTGGACGATAGAAGTCCATTCAAGGTCCTATTTTCCAGTTGTCGATGATGAGGAGCTATCTTTAGTGATTTGTCGTCCTCAAGAGATGAGTAAGTATGTTGAGGCTGGCATCTTAGATGCTGGTATAACCGGTAAAGACTGGATCTTAGAGAACGACTCTAAAGTGATCGTTGTTGAAGACCTTATCTACTCTAAGACAAGCTTTAGACCGGCAAAATGGGTAATAGCGGTGAGGGGAGACTCTCCTATAAACCGCCTAGAAGATTTACATGGGAAAAGAATAAGCACTGAGCTTGTTAACTACACTAAAAGGTTCTTTTCCGAACGGGGAATTCAAGTTGAAGTAAGCTATTCCTGGGGGGCAACTGAGGCAAAAGTAGTTCAAGGTCTTTGCGATGCCATCGTCGAGCTCACCGAGACAGGCTCAACCATCAAGGCTCATGGTTTAAGGATCATCTATGAGCTAATGGAAACCTATCCTCAGCTTATAGTTAATGAAGAGGCGTATAAAGATGAGTGGAAAAGAAAGAAGGTCGAGCAGATAGCGGTCCTTCTTAAGGGGGCTTTAAACTCCCATAAAAAAGTAGGTCTTAAGATGAATGTTCCGGCAAAAAGCCTTTCTCAGGTTGTCAACATCCTGCCAAGCATTACTTCTCCTACCGTTTCTCAGCTTTACGACCCTGATTGGTTTGCCCTTGAAGTTGTGGTTTCGGAAAAGCAGGTTCGGGACCTCGTTCCAAAGCTCCTTGAGCTTGGAGTTCAGGGTATCATAGAGTATAGCTTAAATAAGGTTATCTAAAGGGATAAGCATGCAGAGGCTTCCTTTATCTTACATCAGACCGGGGATGAAGACCTTTGAAGAGGTTGTGGATGCCCAAGGCAGGGTCCTTTGTGGAAAAGGGGTTGAGCTTACCGAATCTATGCTTCAGAAGTTTCAAGAGCTTGGAGTATCCTACATAACAGTAGAAGGGACACCGGTTAAACTCCTCTGGGAAAAGACCTTGGAAGAAGAGCTTGAGCTCTTAGAGAAAAGGTTTTCCGGGGTAAAAGACGAGTTTCTCTTGCATGTTAAAGAGGTTTTAAAAGAAGTCTTGATGATGAAGCATTCTTCAGGAGCCAAAAATGGCTGATCCTTCAGAGAAAAGAAAGGAAGTCAAAAAGAAGATCAGAAAGCTTGAAGGCTTGCCAACCCTTCCCCCGATTGTCCAAAAGCTCAACGCCCTCATAGAGGATGAGAGGTCCTCTCTTACCCAGATCGCAGACCTTATAGAAAAAGACCAGGTTATAACTACTAAAGTCCTTCGGTTGGCTAATTCCGCCTTCTACGGCTTTCCTCGCAAGGTATCCACGGTTCAGCAAGCCATGATGCTCCTTGGGATAAATGTCCTTAAGATCCTCATCATGACCTCATCCATCTTCGAGATAATCTCCAAGGAAGATGTTGGACTTTGGGAACATTCGGTTGGAGTTGCAGCTTGCGCTAAGATCCTTGCTGAAATGAAGGAAGTATCAGACCCGCAAGAGATAGCAACGGCTGGTCTTCTTCACGACATTGGCAAAGTTGTTCAGATGATCGCCTTTAAAGAGGATTACGAAGAGGTGAAAAGGAAGGTAGAAGCCGGAGTCCCCCTCTTCAGGCTGAGCTTGAGGTGTTTGGGATCGACCATGCTGAAATGGGAGCCTTTCTTATGTATAAGTGGAACCTACCCGAGAGGCTCACAGAGATGGTGAACTCGCATCACGACCTCTCGCGTTCTAAAAAATTTCGAAAGGAATCAGCCCTCCTTCATCTTGCTGACCTGTTAGTTCATGCTCGAGGCTACGGAGAAACAACTTATGTTGGGCTTCCACCCTTTGATCCTAAAGCCTTAACCATCCTTAAGGTTGGTCCCTCGGAAATTAAAGAAATCTACCTAAAGCTTGAACCAAGGTTGTATGAGCTAAAATTCTTTACTGAAGAGCTGAAAAGGGAGATGACTTGAGCTCAAAGAAAGAGAAGAAAGAAATCTTTCTTTTCCTACCAAGAAAAAAGCCTTTTACCGATTGGTCAAAGATTTTAAGAAACGATTTCAAGTTAAAGCATTTTTATAAGTCAAAGGACCTGCTTTCCTCCTTACTTTTTTCGCCTCCTCAGGCAATACTTTACTATTATAATCGCGATAGAACAGTTTTTGAAAACCTTCTTCAACTTAAACATAACTTTAACCTTGTTTCTTTGGCTATAATTTTAGTTCTTGAGGAGGAGGACCTGGAAAGGCTATCTGATGACCGAATTTTAAGTCTCATTGATGACATAGTTCTAACAAGCTCAACCCCCTTAGAGCTAAAGATTAGACTAAGTCTTTGCCTTCATAGGCTCACAAGAATTTCAGACAACAATCCCTTAACTGGGCTTCCAGGCAATGTGTCCATCGAGCTTGCCATAAAAAAAGCCCTTGAGAGCGAAGTGCCCTTAGCCATCGGCTATGTTGACCTTGACAATTTCAAAGTCTACAATGATATTTATGGTTTTGCTTCCGGCGATGAAGTCATCAAGAATTTAGCAAGGATCCTGCAAACTACCATCTTTGAGAAGACCGCAAACGCTTTCTTAGGTCACATTGGAGGGGATGATTTTGTGTTTATCGTTCCCCTTTCCATGGCTGAAGAGATAAGCAAGCAAGTTATCCAAAAATTTAACGCCCTTCTGCCCGCCTTTTTAAGCGAAGAAGACCTAAAAAGAGGCTATTTTATAGCTAAAGATAGGCAGGGAGTTTTAAGGGAGATCCCACTCCTCTCCGTCTCCATAGCGCTTGTTCCTATTACTAAAGGAAAGTTTAAACATCCGGGAGAGGTTGCAGCAAGAGCTGCTCAGGTGAAATCTGTTGTCAAGAAAATGTCCGGTTCTAACTACTTTATGGACCG
The DNA here is from genome assembly GCA_049414625.1 of Thermodesulfobacteriaceae bacterium. Lineage (GTDB taxonomy): Bacteria > Desulfobacterota > Thermodesulfobacteria > Thermodesulfobacteriales > Thermodesulfobacteriaceae > WYEG01. The sequence goes on along the minus strand of JBMSAU010000114.1, from coordinate 2,702 downwards.
AAGGGCATAAGCCCTTCGGACCTTTGAGGACTCTATCTGGCGTAGGATTTCTTCTCGCTTCTCTTCAAGAAGCTTCCCAAGGTATTCAACCAGGGCTAAACATTCTTTAGCTTCCTGTTCCCTAGCTTTTAAAGCCTCCTCAAACATTCTCCAATTTTCAAAGATTTCGGAATATGCCTTTTCTGCGGTTTCAAAATCTGAGGAAAGAATAGCAAGCTCAACTTTTTTGAGGCTATCTTTAAGGTTTAGGATTTTAAGCCCTTCCGATGGCATAAAAGGCATCCCTTAGTTTTTCTAAGATTTCGATGGAGTCACGAACGGGTTTTTCATCCCATCTGATGCTTGCCCTAATCAACTCGTGTATTAAGATTTCATAAATCTCGTTTAGATTTTTAGCTATTTCACCTCCCTTCTCAAAGTTTAAGCAAGCTTTAAGATAACTGAGAATGTCAACTACCTTGCTAAAGGCTTCAGCTCTAATTTTTACCCTTTTGACTTCATCTTCCTCGGATTCAGCCGTCAAAATCTGCTTAAGTAGTGCGATCGCCCGGTTGTAAAGGAGCACAACATGAGTAACAGAGTTGGCTGACAAAACCTCCTTTTCCAAGTATCTGGGCTGAGGTCTAACCATCTTCTCCCTCCCTGTTTTTTACATAACTTATCGGATGACGGATACTTTTCTAAAATTTCTATTGTCTTCTCAGCTCGCTTAATCCTTTAACAAAGAATTCAAGCCGTATCTTAAGAGCTTCATTCTGGTTCATCAAGGCTTCGATCTTGCTAAAGATAAGCCTAAGCTTTTTCTCCTCTTTACTTAAAGATGCTCTAAGCTCCTCAGCCCTCTTATCAAGGCGAGAAATAGCTTGGTCTTCAACATTTTTATAAGCTGTTAGGGTTTTTGCAAGCCCCTCAAGGTAATTCGATAATCCCTCTTTGACAGAAGCTAGAGCCTTCTTTACCTCTTCGACCTTTCCTTGAGATACAAGCTGATCATAGGCTTCGCTTCTTAGCGAATACTTTCCATCGTTTCCGATGTTTATCAATCCTAACTCTTGCAAAGGTCTAGTTAGCCTAAAAAGGCTAGCCTTAATCTGGACCAAGGCGGAGTTGCCCTGAAAGAGCCCACCCTTTTCGGTCATGGGTTTTAAAAGGTCTAAGACCCCGTTTATCTTATTTAAAAGGTCAGAAATTGCCTTCTTGCCTCCAGACAGGTCATCGTTTATGGTGAGGCTGACATAATCAGTTGAAGTCTTCTGGGCGGTAATGGTTAACCCTGGAAGCACATTTTTAAAGGTGTTTGTTGGGCTTATAAGAGTGCTTCCGCTTGGGAGCTCAAGCTGAGCGTTCTTTGCCTCTTGAATAGTTGTTAAAGAGCCAAGGGGAGATGGCAAACTTCCTGAGGCTATATCTATAACCGGACCTCCAGCAGATTCCTTTGTTGAGGCTCCAACATCCTTTTCCGAGAGGAGAAGCTTGTAGCTACTTCCGTCAAAAAATACGCTTGCCTGAACCCGGTTTTGAGATGAATTTATGACCTCGACAAGCTGGTTAAGCTTGCCTCCAGAAAAGTTGATCGTAGTCTCCTCGTAAGCGGAGTCGCTTGGGTAATACCGCAGGGTAAAGGTTGCAGATGAAAGCGTGTCCTCAAGGCTTGAGACCCCACCTGTAGAAAGCCTCATTTCCGCCTGAGAAAGCTGCTTGACCTTTACATTTAGGGTAAGGTTAGGGATAATAGCGCTTGCTTGGGCTGAGATAACCGAACTATCAGATACCGAAACGCTTTTCCCTTGAAAAGGCTTGTCGACGTTTAAGCTTGAGACAAAATCTTTTAGGTCTTTTATACCCGAAATAAGGTTAGATATCGAGCTTGCCTTTGCTTGGTGTAAAGCCTTATCTTTAGCGATTTTTTGGAGAGATTTCTGTTTCGCTAAAGTTAAAGATTTAACAAAAGCTTCAACATCGAGAAGACCGGTGACATTGCTTAAGTAAAGTTGGTCAGCCATGGTTTATACCTCCTTCTTAAGGAAAAGCCCCTTTATATCAGGACCCTCTCCTTGATTTACCTTGTGGATAGCTTCTTTACCGCTTAAGGCTCCATACTTTTCAAGAAAGGCAGCCAACGCCTTTTTAAACTTTAATATTTCTTCAAGAGGTATCTGTCTCACAACTTCTTTGGTCTCAAGGTCGATGATTTTAAAAACTGGTATCTCTAAATCTCTATCTATCTCTACTTTTAAGGCACGGTTAAGACTACTTAGCAGTTTGTTAAGTTCTTTAACTACCCCTTTAAGCTCGTCTTCATTGAAGTTTTTGGGTTCTTCATTAAAGGATGCTGTTGAATTTGTCTTGTTTGATGTAGGATTTGCTTTTGTCTCATTCATTGAAGGAAAATCAGTTGGCTTTATCTGTATAGATCTTTTTTTTTACTGAAAGAGGAATTTCATTTTCCTCGAATGTTGACCTAAGTAAAGTTAGGTCAACTTTGTCGGTGATCTTCATCAGGAACTCATCCCTATTTTATTAATTATAAATTATATCGGAACTTTTAAAAAAAACTTTAATGCCCCTCCAAGCGAGCCTTTGATATCGCCCCGAACCTCCCTTTCATGCCTACCCGATCATCTCCTTTCATATCGCTCCGAACCCCCTTTTTATGTCACCGTCCCGAGGCACGCAAGTGCCGATGTACCTCTCGCTTCGCT
>JBMSAU010000113.1:0-41491 GCA_049414625.1 Thermodesulfobacteriaceae bacterium | reverse complement strand
CCCGAAGGGGAGTACTTCCGGCTTATGGCCGGCGCAGGTGCGACGGTTTTGCCCAGCGTGTGGCCTGAGCCTCTGCCTACGGTGGCTGTCGAGTCGATCAGCCTTGGGGTTCCCGTGGTGGGGTCGGGGCTCGGCGGTATCCCCGAGATTGTGGATAGATACGGCGCCGTGACGCCGCCGATGCCGGGGAAGATAGCCGAGACGATGGTGAAGGTTTTAGAGGCGCATTACGATAGGGAGGAGATGATGAGGTATGCTTTTGGGAAGTTTGGTGGCGGTAAGGAGAGGTTTCTTTCTTGGCGTCGTTAGTGAAGTAGTTTTTTGAGTACTTCTTGTGCCTGCTCGCCTTTGGCGTATTCTATCTCTTCTAACGTCCTGTTGAATAAGACATCAACTTTGTTGCCCAGTATCCTTATCTTATGATGAAATGCCGTGGCTGGCGGCTTTTCTAGTCCGCATTCCTGGAAGGCTTGGTCTGGTGGCTGTACGCCGAAGGTTTCGGCTATGGCTAAGTCGGATCCTATGGTGTCGGTGGAGGGGTCTAATATCTTTGGTATGTCTGTGAGTGGGATGTAGGTTTTTTGTTTTTTCTTTTTCCAACTCCTTTAGCATATTGTATGCCACACGAATGGCAGATGATTGCTTACGCATAAGCTGTATGAGTTTTTCTTTGTCTTCCCTTCTCAGTTCAAGCTTGAGTTGTAGGCTAACAAACATCAGGGTTAGATTTTAGAGAAAAAACCTTTTTGTATCAATGGGGTTGTATTTTTTGAACAGCCCCTCATACCTCTTGCCTCATAAAGCTTTGATAAAGGTTCTGATAAAGCTTTTCTGTCTTTAAGAGCTCATCATGCGTTCCCTCGGCAATGACGCTTCCCCTATCAAGTAGGATGATCTTATCTGCTTTGATGATCGTTGATAGCCTATGGGCGATGACAATGATCGTTGCCTCACCCCTTAGCCTTTCAAGGGCAGATTCTATCGCTACTTCAGTTAAGGCATCAAGCTGACTTGTTGCCTCGTCAAGTATAATGATAGGGGGCTTTCGCAAGAATATCCTTGCCAAAGCCAGCCGTTGCCTCTCTCCTCCAGAAAGGTTTATCCCTTCCTCTCCAAGCACGGTATGATAACCCTTAGGAAGCTTTAGGATGAACTCATGCGCCCTTGCAAGCTCGCAGGCTGAAACAACCTCTTCAAAGGTTGCTGTAGGCTTGGCTAAAAGAAGATTGTCTAAAATGCTAAGGTTAAAAAGAAAAGGTTCTTGAAGCACTACTCCGAAGAGATTTCTGTATTCCCTAAGATTAAAGTTGTTAATGGGCTCGCCGTCTAAAAAAATTTTCCCAGAGGTTGGCTGATAAAACCGTAAAAGGAGATGGATGAGGGTGGTTTTGCCTGAGCCGCTTGGACCAACGAGAGCAACCATCTTTCTTGCTGGTATGTCTGTTGAAACCTCGCAGAGAGCCAAGGGAAGGGCTTCATCATACCTGAAGGAAACATTCCTTAGCTCAAAGCCCCTTTGAGGAGGCAAGGGCTTTTTCCCCTCAACTCTTTCTTCAGGAAGGCTTAAAACTTCATCTATTCTTGACCAAGCACCTTGAGCTTCCTTTAAGCTGGTGTAGGCTCTGGCAAGCTTCCTAACTGGATTGTAAACAAGAAGGATTGCGGTAAGCACCGAAAGAAAGGACCCTGGGTCAAGGCTTCCTTTGATGATTAGATAGCCACCGTAGGAGATAACCAAGGCTCCACCGATACCGTTCATAACATCTACGGTGCTTTTTGAGGCTTCGCGGTATTTCGTGATCTTTACCGCATACCTAAAAGCCTGCTTTAGCTCCTTCTCAAAGAGGTTAAACACAAGTTCCTGCGAGGGGAAAAGCTTTAGCTCCCTTATTCCTTTTAAGGCTTCGGTCAAACGATGGGTTAGCTCGCCTGTTGCCAGTTGGGCTTGCCTTCTTGCAAAACGGGTCTTTGCCCCAAGGTGCTTACTCGTGTAGACAATGATGGGAAGCGTTATCAGAACAAGAAGGGTTAGGTCAAACCTCATGTAAAGGGCAACCCCTATCAGAACAAGAACCGTCAACCCATCTTTGATTAAGATCTGGAAGCTTTCCGCAAGGACTGGCTCAATCTGAGCGGTGTCGTTGATCACTCGAGACACCGTCTGCCCAGTCCTCTCTTTTGCTAAGAGCTCATAGGAAAGGTTCAAACACTTTTGGAAAAGCGTTAGCCTTATAAGATTTACCATACCCGTGGTCGTTATCTTCATGTAGTAAGCCTGAAGAAGAGAAAAAAGCCCGATAAACCCAAAAAGGAGCACTAGCCCAATAGGAATTAGCCAAAAGTATTCATGCCTTCCCTGAACAAAGATGACGTTGAAGGCAGGCTTTATGGCTGAAGTCCCAAGTCCAGTTAATAAAGAGGCAAGAAGAGCAAAAAAAAGACCTAAAAAGAAGCTTTGTTTAAAGGGTTTTAAATGCTTTAGAATAAAAAGGAGGAAGGCTTTGAGCGAATCATTCAAGAAAGAGGTCCTTTTCTTTTAAAACCTCCTTCCGCCAAGCTCAGCTGCCAAGTTGCGAAGCCTTGCGACTCTCTCTTCAATGGGCGGATGGGTGGAGAAAAGCTTAAGTAAGCTCTTCCCAGAAAGAGGATTGACAATATACATCTGAGCGTGAGCAGGGTTTACATTCATAGGATAAGCTCTATTCCAGGCTTCAAGCTTTTCTAAAGCTGAGGCTAAGGCTAAGGGGTTCCTGATGATCTTTGCCCCAGTTTCATCAGCCATAAACTCTCTACTCCTGCTTATGGCAAGCTGAATAAGGGTTGCAGCAATAGGAATGATAATTATACCCACGACCAACCCTATGAGGGCTAAAGGATTAAAGGAGCCCCGCTCTTCATCATCGCTACCCCCAAAGGCCCCAAAAATCAAGCTCCATTGAGCCATCTGAGCAAGGTAGCTTATGGCCCCGACGATGGTTGCGGCAACGGTAGAAATCAGCACATCCCTATTTTTGATATGAGCGATCTCGTGAGCGATAACACCCTTTAGCTCCTCTCTGTTGAGTAGCCTCCTGATTCCAGCAGTTACCGCAACGACGCCATTTTCAGGGTTTCTTCCAGTGGCAAAGGCGTTTGGAACCTCAACGGGTATCATGTAGACCCGAGGTTTGGGAATACCTGCTGCCCTTGCTACCTCTTCAACGATGGCATGAAGCTCCGGGTCTTCTTCCTTGGAAACTGGGACAGCACCGCTCATCGCAAGCACGATCTTATCAGAAAAGAAGTAGGCTATGAAATTCATTATACCAGCCAGAATCAAAGCTATGGTTGCTCCAATCTTTCCTCCCACTAAGTTCCCAAAAAACACAAAAATAACAGTAAGTAGGGCAAGGAAAACAAAGGTCTTAAGAGTGTTTATCATAACACCACCCCCTCCGTAGGTTAAAAGCTTTAGTTTTGTTATATAAATTAATTAGCTCTATAAGAAAGTCAAGAGAGGGAAGGACGTTTCAAAAAATGTTTTGGTTTGTAATTGCGAAGCAGTTGCTCGCCCGGACATAGCTTCTGCTTTTTCTAAAACCTGTTGAAACTATTAAGCAATCGCTGTTAGCTAATAGGCGTAAATCTTCCCATAAGGTCTGTGAGTATAAGGAATGATCTTCACGAAATCTTCCTTTAATACCTCGCTTAGGTCCATCTGAAAATCCTCGCAGTACTCTTTTAGCAAGCGCTCAAGCTCCTTTTCATCGTCTCCATCAAGAGGATAGGGCTTTAGCCCCAAACCAAGGTAGCTCTCCTTCACTTTGCCCCTAACATAGATCTTTCCACCGTGCATACCTGTCCCAAGATAAATGCCGGCGATAGGTCTTTCAGGGTATATAGTGTTCATCCCAAGAAGGATAATCACCCCACCTGCCATGTATTCCCCAAGGAAATCTCCGGCTTTACCACCGATGATTATCACTGGCACTTTATCCTTATAGGATTTCATGTGAATGCCAACTCTATAGCCAACATCACCGTAAATGTGAATCTTTCCGCCTCTCATGGCATAACCAATAACATCTCCTCCCATGCCATGAACTACGATCTTCCCTTCATCCATGGTGTTGCCTGCGCCGTCTTGAACATTTCCAAAGACTTCAAGCCTTGGTCCTCTCATGAAGCAACCAAGGTCAAGACCCGGCGTGCCATAAATTTTAGCTCTCACCTCCGCAGATATACCGGCAAAAAGGTATCTATGTCCGTTTACGCCCGTTAAGATGAGCTCCTTTTCACCCTTGGCTATTGCTTCGCGAATGAGTTTATTTACTTGACTGTAATGGTACATACTGGCATTTAATTCGAAGGGCATCCTCTTCAACCTCCTTAGGTCTTCCTTCAAGGTAGCTTCTTTGATTAGGTATAACCCCCTTTTCAAGCTCAACGATCACTGGCTCTCCCGCCTTGGGTGCCCAAACCTTTTCTGGGTCAGGGCAGATGGCACGGATGGCAGCCTCCTCGCTTGCCATGTAGTAAAAATCTCCCTTTTTTGCACAAACCAAAGGACGAAGCTTAACCCTGTCGTTTAAACCTACAAGCCCACCGTTATAGGCAAAAAGTATGGCAAAAGGACCGTTTAAAACCGCGCTACCATAGACTACCCGAATGGCGGTATAAAGCTCTCTCTCTTCCTCCTCCATCTCGTCTATCTCCATCCAGAAAGGAGGAGCAAGAGCTTTACAGGCAAGCTGAAGGGGAAGCCCATGCCTTCGGATCAATAAATCTAAAAGATAGGCTACAACTTCAGTATCCGTAAGAAGCGTGCATTTGTAACCAAACAGCTCAAGATACCGCCTGTTTGTCCCGTAGCTTGAAATCTCACCGTTATGAACAATCGACCAATCAAGGATGGTAAAGGGATGAGCTCCACCCCACCATCCAGGGGTGTTTGTCGGAAAACGATTGTGCGCCGTCCAGATAAAAGCCTTATACTCATCTATCCTAAAAAACTCGGCTATCTCATCAGGAAACCCCACCCCTTTAAACACTCCCATGTTCTTGCCGGAGGAAATGACATAAGCTCCTTCAACCTTCTCGTTGATATCCATCACCAGAGAGACAATGTAATTATCCTCTTCATCCTCTCCGCAGACCATCTGGTATTCTTCATCAAACTTCGGCTTCACAAAGTACCTTTTAAAAAGTGGAGCATTTTTGATAGTCTTTACCTTTTTTGTGGGGATTGGCTCCTTGTAGTTAATGAAGGTCTTGTGGGCTAAAATCTCCTCTACCTTCTCTAAGGCAGTCTTATTTTGAGCCATTACATGAAGGGCGTAGTAATCCTTGTGCTCAGGATAGATTCCATAGGCAGCAAAGCCAGCTCCAAGCCCGTTCCCCCTTTCATACTGACAGCAGATGGCTTTTATAATGACGTCACCTGGTATTAACTCCCCCTTTACATTTATAATTCCAGCTATACCGCATCCTGACATTTCCTTTATCTTTTCTTTAAGAAGCCACATAGCCTACTCCCCTGCATGTTTAACTTCTAAGATTTCCATTTCCTTTTCAGTCAAACCTATAGCCCTTAGCTTGTCCCTGTTTCCTTTCAAACTTTCGATGGAGTTTATGCCCATGGCGCCTAGCATCTCTTTAATCTCAAGAGCCCAGCCTTTAACAAGGTTGTAGACCTTTTCATAGGCCACATCTGGCGGAAGGCGCTTCATTATTTCGGGGTCGGTAGTGGCAATGCCCCAGGGACATTTTCCTGTGTGGCAACGCTGGCACATGGTGCAGCCAACGGCGATAAGGGCAGCTGTTCCAATGTAGACGGCATCAGCCCCTAAAGCTATAGCCTTGACTACATCAGCGCTGTTTCTTATTCCACCAGAGGCGATGATGCTTGTCCGGTGTCTTATGCCCTCTTCCCTAAGCCTTTTATCAACCGCTGAGATAGCAAGCTCAATGGGTATGCCGATGTAGTCTCTAAACATGGTTGGCGCAGCTCCAGTTCCACCCCTTAAACCGTCGATAACCACCGCATCAGCCCCAGCCCTCACAATCCCTGAAGCAATAGCTGCAACATTATGAACCGCAGCAATCTTAACAAAAACAAGCTTCTTATACTCTGTAGCCTCTTTTAAGGCAAAGATAAGCCCGCGGAGGTCCTCTATGGAATAAATGTCATGGTGCGGTGCAGGTGATATAGCATCAGACCCAACCGGGATCATCCTCGTTTTTGAAATCTCCTCAGTTACCTTCTCACCCGGAAGATGACCACCGATACCAGGCTTTGCCCCTTGCCCGATCTTTATTTCAATCGCCACTCCAGCGTTTAAATAATCAACATGCAAACCAAATCGCCCGGAAGCACACTGAACTATGGTGTTTGAGCCGTATTCATAGAGAGAAGCATGCAATCCCCCTTCACCCGTGTTGTATAGGGTGCCAAGGTCCCTTGCTGCCCGAGCTAATCCTTGGTGAACATGCAAGCTTATCGCACCGTAGGACATCGCAGCAAACATTATAGGCACCTCAAGCTGAATCAAAGGAGGAAGCCTCTTCTTTAGGCGAAACTTTCCGTTTACCTTTTCTATTTCAAGACTTTCTGGCTTAGGACCGATGAAGGTTCTAAGCTCCATTGGCTCACGCAAAGGATCAATTGGAGGGTTTGTTACTTGACAGGCGTCTAGAACCAAATGGTCAAAGTAGTTTCTGTAGGGCTGGGCACAACCTGTAGAGGTAAGGAGAACCCCTCCTTGGTCTGCCTGTTTGTAGATGTTTTTTATATGCCATGGCGTCCAGAGGGCGTGTTCTCTAAAGTCTGAGGGATGGCGTCTTATGACCAAAGCCTTGGTGGGACACATGGCTTCACAACGATGGCAACCTACACACTTTGTATCATCGGCAAGCAAAGTTTTTTTCTTTTCGTTCCAAACATGAACTCCGTAGGTACATTCCTTTACACAGCGCTTACACTTTATACACCTTTCCCAAATCCTTTGGACTAAAAAGTCTGGATAAAAACTCGAAAACTGGGGAGAGGCCATTTCAGCGCTACCTCCTACTTTGCGTTTAAGTTGAATTAATTAATATACATATTTTTTAGAAAATTTAAAGGGTTCTACTAAAGAGGTGTTTTTAGAAATTTGCAGGAAGACCCCTCGCCCACTTGAGAACATCTGCTTAGCCAGTGCAGCCGAGCAAAGCAAGGACCAAGCGATTAGCCCCGCTACAGATTCAGATAGCCATTTTTTATTGTAAATTAAGCAACCTGTTGTAAACTAAGGCTATGCAAAACCAACCTATCGCCAAACAACCTGTTTTAATGCAACTGCCTTCAGGTTTATACCTTGGGCTTGTCTGCTACAATCCGCAGTTCGAAAATCTTAAGTTCGTGCTGGAGAAAAGAGAGTTTTTTGAAATGGAATGGCCAGCTTTAGTGATCACTCAAGAAAAAGGGCTCCTTCCTTTTTTGCTTGGAATCCCCTACTTCACTGTCCAACGGTCGCAGATCATCTGGTATACAACGCATATTCCTGCCGAACTTTTAAACTACTATCAGTCTTTTATTCCCATTCTTAAAGATCCAAGTTTACCCGGAGAAGCAAAACCCCAACACAAAAATAAAGCTAAGAAAGAGTCCGATAAGATAATCCCCTTTCCTCTAAAGAAAGATTAGGGAGGCTAAGTATGCCCGCGAACCCTCCGCTCATAGCACCCTCTCTTCTTTCGGCAGACTTTGCTAGGCTTGCCGAAGAGGTGAAAGCGGTTGAATCCGCTAAAGCTGACCTTTTGCACCTTGATGTGATGGATGGACGCTTTGTGCCAAACATCACCTTTGGTCCTCTCGTGATTTCTGCCATTCGCCCCCACACTTCCCTTCCCTTTGATGTTCATCTGATGATAGTTGAACCCTCAAGATACATAGAAGAGTTTGCCAAGGCTGGTGCCGATTGGATCTGTGTTCACGCTGAGGCGGAAACCCATCTTCATAGGACGATAACCAGGATAAAAGAGCTTGGCAAAAAAGCAGGTGTAGCCTTAAACCCGCATACCCCCCTTGAGATGGTCGAATATTTGCTCTCTGAGCTTGACTTTGTCCTGATAATGACCGTAAACCCGGGGTTTGGAGGACAAAAGTTCATCCCTCAGGTTTTAAAGAAGATAGAACGTCTGCGAAAGATGATAGATGAAAGGGGTTTAAAAACCTTGATCGAGGTTGACGGTGGCATAAACAAGGAAACAGCAAAGGATGTAATTTCAGCTGGTGCTGACATTCTCGTTGCCGGAACAGCGGTCTTTAAAGAAAAGGATTATCGCTTAGCTATCGAAGCCTTAAGATATCCCAAATGAGCTTTGCGCTTTTTAACCCGTCTTTATAAAGGCTAATTACAAGAACAAGGATTAAACTGAAGTAAAGCTCTGCCCTCATTAAGTATTCTGCAATACTGCCAAATGCTGCCAAAAAGTAAAGAAAGTTTTCACCCTTTTTTCTAAAAGGAATGACTTTGGCTAAACCGTTTCTAAAAAAGTAAAAGTTTAAAGCAACGATGGGTATAAAAAAAAGCTTGCCTGCGTTGGGAAAAATAATTAGCAAGCTTATAGGATACAACAAAGTAGAAAAAGAACGAAGGAAGGTAAATAAAGGAACGGGCTTTAAGGATAACGCTTTAGAAAAGCGGTAAAAGTAAGGTATGGCTGAAAAATAGGAAATAAAAACAACCGTTGCTAAAAGGTAATCTGAAAGGTGAGAAAAACTGGGAAAGAAAGTATTTACCGAAATAATGACTCCCGCAAAAAGCATCTGGAGTAAAGTTTTTAAGCGGGCAATTCCGACTATTCTCAGGTCTTCAGGGAACAAGCTTCGCATTAAGGCAACGATAAGCTCTCGAAAAATAAGAAGAAAAACTAAAGGATAGGACACATACTTTAAGTAGGAAAGAATTAAGAAAACCGTGGTAATGAATATCTTATCGGCAATCGGGTCAAGAAGGGCTCCAAGGAGGCTTTTTTTTCTTAATCTTCTTGCAAGAAGACCGTCCGCATAATCAGTCAAACCAAGAAGGGAGCCAAGGGCAAGAGAGGCAACTTTAGCGGAAGTTGATTCTAAAAAAAGTAGAAGACAAGGCAAGGGCAAAAGAAGGATCCTTAGCAGAGTAAGCCTGTTTGGAGTCAGAAACGTCCTTCCCTCTTCAGCTTTTCCTTCAAACTCTTGAGTAGAAACGCTAATCTCTCTAAATCCTCCTTAGTAAAGTCCTTATCTTTATAATAGCGAGATTGATAAGTTCTTACAAAGTCCCTTGCTAAATCTTTAAAATCTTTTTCAGGAAGGGATTCAACAAACTCAGCTAGCCCCTGATTTTTACCTCTTCCATACCCAGCCTTCTTTAGGGTGGTTAAGAACTCGTAAAGAAGTCTCTTTTCTTTAGGTTTAAAGTAGATAGGTATTAGTTTTATAAGTATAATAGCTAAGACCAAAACTCCTACCACGATTAAAAGAAGCCATACTCCTGAGAGAGACTCAAGAAGAGATCTTGAAAAGACCTGCGGTATGCCTTTTGGTTTCTCTTTAGCAAAGATCTCCTTAGCTAAAGAGATGAGCTTCTTTTGCTTTCCTAAGTCGTAGTCTAAGATAAGCTTGGTATACTGGTAGTTTATAAGGTCAAGGATAAGGCTCAATCTCTTGAAGAAGGAAAATTCCTCAAAGGAGCGAGCTCCAGTTTGCGGAGTTGGGTCAAAAAGAAGCCATTTCCCGTCAATATAGGCTTCAACCCAGGCGTGGGCAAACCGCTCTTCCACCACATAGTAGTTGCCAACCCTCTGATAGATGGCTCCTCGGTATCCACCAACAACCCTTGCTGGAATCCCGTTTAGACGGAGTAGAACCGCCATGGCTCCCGCAAAGTACTCGCAGTTTCCTTTCTTTGTTTTAAGAAGAAAATCTTCTAGAGGCGAAGAGGAAATGGGAAGGTCTTTCATACTGTAAGAAAAGGGAGGAGAAGTTAAGTATTTGTAGATGTTTAAAGCAGTTTGATAAGAATTTTCACCTTTTAAACTTTCAGCAATGTCCTTTATCTTTGAGCTTAGCTCTGGAAGTTGGAGATAGGAACTAAAATCTCGCTCTAAAGCAGGCTTTTCTTTGGTTAAACTAAAGATGAAGGTATATTTTATTGGAGTAACTACACCTAAGCCTGTTTGGTAGGTGTAGTCCGAGAAAGCTAATATTGGCATGTTCCCCCTTACTGAGGCTGGTGCTTCAACAACTGGCAAGAAATCCCCTTGAGGAATCTCTAAATAGACGGTGGCTAAGATTTTAGGTCCTTTTCCTACGGAAACCTCTTTTCTTAAAGGAGGATTAAACCTTCTTTTCCAGGACCTTCCGTCAAAGTAATCATAGACTATCACTCGGAAGTATAGCTCCGAAGGTGGAATGGCTTCGGAGAGCTCAAGCCGGAGCACCTTAGCAGAGCTCTCTTGAATTTGAGAAACCTCACCAAGCCTTATGACTTCTGTAAAACCAGTCTTAGCTTTTTTCTCCCCTACGCCTATTTGAAACAATGGTTGGTTAAGCCGAGGAAAGAAAACAAAAAATAAGATGGAAGTAAAAAGAGTAGCAAAGAGTATGACACCCATTGTTAGGATAGATGACTTAAGTTCAGAAAAAGTGATCTTGGTGATACCTCCTTCTTGAAGATAAAGATGTATGAACAAAGCAATGGGAAAATACAAAAGATTACAAACAAAAAGGATAAAAAATGAAAAATGAGTGTAAAAGTAAGTTAGGCCTGCATAAAGCAAAAGGGCAAGGAGATAAACTTGAAAGACATTTCTCAAGGTAGGCTTTTCGAGAAGTTTAATACAAAGCAAAAGCATTATGGTTGTTAAACTTGAGTGTAGAAAATTTTCCAAATTCACGCTTAGTATAAAAATCAACACAAAAAAGATGGCTAAAAGATTGACGATGATGGAGGGGAATTGCTTTTCTTTTATTTTTAAAAAAAAGCTCAAAATGAAGAGTAGACTACCAACCAAAGCAAAGGCTCTATCTATGACGAAAAGGCAAAGTATAAAGGGTATGGCTGTTCCTGTGTAGATAAGGGTTATCTCAAGCCTTTTCCTTTCCATACAGGGCAAGCTCGGTTAGAACTCTTTTTTGATGAAAGGGTCCAAGGCTTGGAGGAATTTTCTTTCCAAATAGGTTTAGCCCGTAGGGAAGGCTTAAGGATTCAAACTTCAGGACTAAGAAGGTAGCCTGAGAGAGCTTTTCCTCAAGGGTTCGCCCTGGAAGTTTTTCTACCTCGACCATCAGGGGGTTTTCTGCCTCTTCAGCAAGCTTTTTTAGCATCAGCTCATCCCTTTTAGCTAAGCTTTTCCAATGAATAAGCTTCCGTGGAGCAAAGGCTATGTATTCTCGCAAGCCTAAAAACTCACCACTCCCTAAACCATCCTTTGGTCTTTCCCCTACCCTCTTTCTACCAGAGGCGCTATCAAAAGGTAAAAGAATGGGCAAGGGCTTGGGATAGACGACAAACTTGGTTTCTTTTTTAACCTCTAAATATCTCACAAAAAGGGCAAGGGGAAAGAGGGATGAAATCTCAACAATCTCAAGAGTAGCAAACCCTCTTTCTTTTGGGAAAATCGGAAACACCTTCTCCGCGACATCTTTTACTTGCGGAAAGATAATAAAGGTTTCTTCATCATTCGCGGAGCTTTTTAATTTTAGCTTTACTTTTAGGATAAAAGCGGGTAATCTTTTTTCGTTCTTAACCCTAATGGTTGCCAAAGCTTCCCTCTCTGCAAAGACGTTGTTTGGAGGCTTGACCTCAAAGGTGAGCCCTTTGAGGTTGTATCTCGCAAAAACGCCTGAGAGCCACATAAAGCTTAGAAGCAAAGAAAGCATCACAAAGAGAAGATTGTTGCCAGTATTTGCGGCGGCAACCCCGATAAAAATTGTGATCAAGGCATAAAGAAAGCCAGCTTTTGTGACGCGAAGCTTCACAACGGCAAAGGAACGTTCTCTAAGATCTCTTTTACTATAGCCAAACCTTGGGAGCTATACTCCTCTTTAAATATAAGCCTATGAGGAATAGTATAGGGGGCAAGTTCTTTTATATCTTCAGGGATAACATAATCACGATCATAAATAACTGCCCTTGCTTTGGCGGCAAGCATCAAAGAAAGAAGAGCCCTTGTTGAAAGTCCAGCTATTAAGTAAGGGCTCTTCCTTGTCGCTTCTGCGATGTCTAAAAGATAGTTTAAAACCTTTTCTGACACATAGACGGCTTTTACTTTTTCTTGCTCGGCTTGAAGAAGCTCTTTATCGATGAGTTTTTCTATCTTCGGGATATCCTCCCTTAGGCTTCCTCGCTTAAGTATTTCAAGCTCTAAATGTCTTGGTGGATAACCAAGGGAAATCTTCATCAAGAACCTGTCAAGAAGAGCTTCAGGCAAAGGGAATGTGCCAAGGTATTCAATAGGGTTTTGAGTGGCTATCACAAAGAAGGGCTGGGGTAGCTTGTGGGTGATGCCGTCGATGGTTGCTTGCCCTTCCTCCATTGGTTCAAGAAGGGCGCTCTGGGTCTTCCCGCTTGCTCGGTTTATCTCATCAAAAAGGACTACATTGTTAAACACCGGTCCTGGTTGGAAAACAAAGCTCCCTTTTTCTTTTACATAGATAGACCCTCCAAGAATATCTGAAGGTAAAAGGTCTGGCGTCCCTTGAATTCTTCCAAAGCTTAGCCCTAAGGACCTTGCCACAACGAGGGCTAAAGTTGTTTTTCCGATGCCTGGCAAGTCCTCAATGAGTAAATGCCCCTTAGCAAGAAGGGTGATGATGGTAAGCTCGATCGCTCTTTCTTTCCCGGGGAGTATCTTCCCAAGCTTTGAGATAAAATTTTTCCATAGCATAGGCAAATTTTACACTTTAAATCAGAAACACCAACCCTTAGCAAGGATGTTTTCAAAAAAAAGCGCCTTAATCCCTCGTGCCAAGCGATAGTGAGACATCCCCTACTCATCTTGTCTTTCCAAGATCCCTATTATTTTGTCATTCCGTGCGAAGCGAGGAATCACCTCCTTTTTGTCAAAAAAGAGTCCCTTGCTAAAAGGATAAAGCCGTTTAATAATTACAACTTAGAAATATTGCCTTTTCTAGAGTAGCATGCCAATAAAGAAATACAAAACCTTCCAAGAAGCAAGAGAAGACCTCTGGAACTTTAATCCTGATGAGGAGTGGTTTAAAAAAGCTTTTCGTATCTTTGATTTCCCTGAGGTTTTTGGAAGGCTTAAAGCACAACGACCATTCGAGCGGGGGATCAAAAAATTTAAAACCTTTGAAGAATTCCTTGAATACAAAAATTCTAAACTTTTATGAATTCAGGAAGGCTCAAAGAGGGCTTTCTAAAACTTTGTGAAGCGTTAAATAGAGAAGGAGTTAAGTATGTGGTAATTGGTGGCTTTGCTGTATTTCTTCATGGTTTCCCAAGGTTTACAGAGGATATAGACCTTTTCATAGACCCATCTCCAGAAAATATTTCAAAATTAAAAAAAGCTTTATCCTCCATTTATGACGACCCATCTATAGATGAGCTTACAGTAGAGGATTTTCATCAGTATGCAGTTATCCGCTACGGAACACCAGATAATTTTTATGTAGACTTTATAGCTAAAATTGGCGAAATGTTTACTTTTGATGAAATGCAAAAACAACGAAAGAAAAGGATAAACAGGACTTAGTTTTTCTGTATGGGAAATTGATAAACTTATCAGAAAAAACTCGATGAAGCGCAAACCAAGATCATTTTAAAAGTAAAAGGTCTCTTGCTTGCCTTATGACGAAAAGAGGTCCTAGCAAAACAGCTCCTTCTCCTTGACAGGCATATTTTTTGCATAATTTCATATATAATTGTAAATCCTACACTTCCGCTGGAGGATAAGATGAAAATTTACTCAGCAAAAACAGACCTTAAGTTTAAGTTTAATGGCTACGATTTTGAGCTAAAGAGAGGAGAAAAGCTCCTTTTTGCGGATGATGTCTTTGCCCTTCTTCCGAAGAATCTGCAAGCCCTTTTTAGAGAGGAAAAAGCTGGGCTTCCCCCCTTCTACCGAGGGGAAAATCTTTCCGGGAAAACCCTCCTCGTTGTGGCTCAGGCGGCGATCGGAGATGCCCTCTGCATGACCCCGGCCCTAAGAGAGATAAAACGCAGGTATCCTGACTGTCAACTCTTTGTCAGCATTTCCGGCAGGGCAAGACCAGTCCTTGAGAAACTCCCCTACATCGATAAGCTCCTCCCCATGCCCATCCCTTATAAGTTTGTCTCAAAAGCAAACTACATGGTAAAAGTTATAGAAATGGTCAACACTCCTCAGTTTGATAATCTAAACCTGGTTGAGTATTTTCTATGGAAGTGTCAAGTTTTTAGCGCTGAGGATGAAACACCCGATGTAGTAGTTGACGAAAACATCGTTTCTGAGCTTAAACCAGTGTTTGACCAAATCAGGGAAGCAAGCGGCGGGAAAAAGGTTCTTCTCTTTCACTATCTTGCCTCATCGGTTCATAGGTCGCTTCCGCCAAAGCTCCTGAAGGAGATCGAGCCCTTCATTGAGAAGGAGTATGTGCCGGTGCTCTGTAGCCTCCCAAGCGAGGATGTCACCCTTGAGCTTGCCCTTGAAGCCTATGGAGTTACCTCGGTAAACCTAAGCTCCCTGATGAAAAATATACGATACTTGATTGCTGCTGTCTATCTTTCAGACGCTGTGATCACCGCAGATACCGCAACCCTTCATATTTCCGCAGGGCTTAAAAAACCAACGGTTCTCGTCTCTGGACCGATCGACGGAGAGCTACGGGCAAGAACCTATCCTACAGTTATCAGCATCCCAGCCAACTACAGAGGGCAAACCTGCGTTGCTCCCTGCATGAAGCATACCTCTGACGGACCTTGCCCTGAAGCCAGGGTAAAGCACGAGTTCTACAGCCCCTGCATCCAGAACATCCCGGCAAGGGTTGTCTACTATGCCTTAAAAGATGCTGAGTTTCTGGTAGAGAAAGATTATCCAAAGCCCGATAAGTGCCCAGTTTGCGAATATTCTGGGGAATTTCCACTTTTTGAGGTGATAAATCAGTCAAGGATGTTTGAATGCCCTTCTTGCGGTTTGCAGTTTTCGTATCCGATAAAGACAGCTGATTACGATAAAGTTTATGATGAGGAAACGGAATACATCGGGCTTCTTTATTTAAAAGGTTCATTTTATCAATCTTTTAAAGAAGTCTCCGACGAGAAATCTCAGGTCAAAAAATGGCTTAGGGTTCCGCGGTTTACGGCTCTTCAAGCTATCCTTGACAAACTTCCCAAGGGAAAGCTCTTTGATGTTGGGTGTAGCACAGGTTTTTTTCTGCTTATTACCAAAAAG
This sequence comes from Thermodesulfobacteriaceae bacterium, assembly GCA_049414625.1. GTDB lineage: Bacteria > Desulfobacterota > Thermodesulfobacteria > Thermodesulfobacteriales > Thermodesulfobacteriaceae > WYEG01. The sequence continues at coordinate 26,095 of JBMSAU010000113.1, read as the reverse complement.
TTTGGGTTTGATGTCTACGGAATGGAGGCAAGCTCTGAAGCGGTAGAGGTCGCAAAAAGAAACTTTAAGCTCAAAGTAGCCAAAGCCCTAACCTTCGATGAGCTCCCTGAAGATTTTAAAGGTCCCTACAAGGTGATTTCTGCCTTTGAGGTGCTTGAGCATGTGGAAGAACCTATGAAATTTTTGCAAGGAATTTATGAGCTTTTAGAAGATGACGAAGGCTACCTCCTTCTTAGCTGCCCTCCCTTTTATAAGTTTGAGAACCTGGCTAAAGGTTACAAAAAATTCAAGTGGTGGCATAACGATTTCCCACCCCATCACCTAACCCGCTGGAAGCCTTGGACGCTCTTTTATGCCTTAAAAAGGGTAGGCTTCTCTCAGATTTACATCTTCACCGAGCCCCTTATTCCTGGGACGGTGCTTGAAGGAGTGACCCCTCCGGTTGTAACCATAAATCTTGAGGACGGACGGGCAATAAATCTAGACACAACTGGGATTATACTCAAAACCTTAAAGCCCCTCTACCTTAACTCCCGCTACCTTGGCAACTTTCAGTATGCTTTAGCAGTTAAAGGAAAAAGTAGCATAGATTGGGAAAGGGTGATACAAAGGGCTATCCGGTTTTCTGCGGTTGAAATCATCTGGGGCTATGGTGATGAAGCAAAGAATACTTAAGCAATTAGGTCAAAGAGTTTGAAATTCCTAACGCTAAAGTAGGTGGCATAGAGAATGGGAAGATAACCTGTAACATTAAAGTGATAGAGCCTCTCTGGGGAAAGCTTGGGTATGGCTTCAACGGCGTTGGCAATGAGGACATTTTTTAGCACAACTGAGCCGTGCTTCGTGTCTATCTTTAGCGCTTCTATAAACTTGAGAAGCCCGTTCTCGTAGGCGGTTTTAGCAAACTCTAAAGCTTTATCGATGTCTATAGCATAGTTAGTGAGCTCCTCCTTCCTTTGGGTGAAGAAGGGGGTAAAGCTTCCGTCCTCGGCAAACACTGGCTCACCGTCTGAAGCTTCAGCCCTTTCATCGTAAACCACAAGATAGTCATCTCCCTTTTTTAGCTACGCCAAAGGGATAGAGCTCAGCACACCTCGGGATAACATCAACGATAAACTGCCCCTCATCGTTTACAAAAAGGTTCTTCTCCTCTATCCCAAGGACGGCAAAGGGGTAGATAAGGCTTTCCGAAACCCCAAAAAGCACGGGAAAATACATGGTAGCTGCGATGATCTCAGAGTATCCAAGGGGTAAGGCTACAACCTTCCGTAGAAAGGAAAAGTCAGAGGGTAGAGCAAGCCTTAAGTTTTTGTGCTTTTCCTCTTCAAGGATGGTAGGCTTCTTCATGCCCGCAGAGAAAACAAACATTGTGCCTCCTTATAATCTCTAATTTTTATGCTTTGAATTCAATCCTAATCAAATTTTGATAAATTGAAAAGGGAAATTTCTAAACTTTCTATGAGTCTTTAAGCAGACCTTCTTTTAAACCCTCGGATTGATAACTAGACGAGAGAGTATCTTTTGCTTTGTTCCAGACGCTTAGAAAATCAACTGCCGAAACCTCCTCTACCTTGGTAATCAGCCCCTCCAAATAGACCAAATCCTTTGAGCCTTGCAGATAGACAAAGAGATAATGGTTTGGTTTAAGCTCAGGGCTTAAGAAAAAAAGAGCCTCTTTGATGAAGGTTTCCCGCTTCATATGATCCTTTAAAAACATCTGTTCTTCTTTGAAATCTCGACTAAGAAAGGGCCAAGGTGAAAAATGCTCTCTCTTTATCGTTCCAAGCACTACATAAGATTTAACTCTTTCGAAAACATCTTTTTTCCCCTTTTTTCTTAAAGCCAGGTTATCCTTCCAGAGCCAAACCTCTTTGTAAAAGATATCCCTTCGGCGAAGGGGCGTAAACTGTCCATAGTTTAGTTGAGAGACAACATCGATGAGGCTAACCTTTAGGGCGAAACCTCGTCTAAAGGGTTCTTGGTCAAGATTTGAGCCCAAGCAAAGATACTGCCAAAACCTTTCCTTCAAAACCTCAAGGAGGTAAGTTAGCTTTCTATTTTGGCTCTCAAGCTCCTCTATCTCCTTCCACAAGGTCTTTCTTGATAGACGCTCGACATAAGCCTTTTTATAAGCTCGAAATGCCTCAGGGTCTTTTTCGTAGTTTAGGCTCTCAAAGGCAAGGTTTAGCTCAAGCGCCTTCCTTGGTTCGCCACCTTTGTCAGGATGATATATAAGCTGAAGCACACGATAAATCGACTTGATGAGCTTAAACAACACCTCATCAGGGAGCTCAGCAACAAGCTTGGGAGTAAGCCCGAATATCTCAAAAGGGTTCTTCTTTCTGCGTTTCATCTCAAGCGTCTTTCTCGATAAACGACCTAAAAAGGGGTAGAAGGCTTTGTCTTAGGCTCTGCAAATTCTCTGGCAGGCTTTGGCTTAGCTCCCCTACTTTATCGGTTATAAAAATCAGCCCGGCAACCTCTATGCTATAATATTCACCAAGGGCAAAGAAAGCTGAAGCCTCCATGTCTAAAACATCCGCTTTCACTCCCTTAGGGAGCTCTTTTCTTTTTTCGTAGGGAAGAGGGAAATCCACCGAGAGAATAGTCCCCTTTTTATAAGAAAGATTAAGCCTTGCTAACTCGGTTTTAAGCTTGCTTAAGACCTTCCTTGAAGGATAAAAGGTCCTTCTTTTGGGGTTGAGCTCTTTGGTTATGCCAAGCTTGGAGTAGGCTCTCGTTGGCACAAAAAGCTCGCCTTTTTTGAAAGCCTTGTTTAAGGCACCGCCCCAGCCGAGAAAGAGCACCTCTCTAACTTTAGCCCTTGCTAAGAGTTCAAACAAAAAACCTGCCATCTGAGCGGAAAAAAGGGGTCCACAGACCAAGGTGTTACCTCTTCGGAAAATCCTAACTCCTAAGTAAGTGGTGATAACTTCTAAGGGAAGGTAATGTTTGAAAAAATTAAGCTCAGGCTGTGGGGCAATTATTAGGGCTTTTTTGCTTTCAAAATCTGGTAATTGAGGGAGATACATGTTTTTATTCTACGAATTTTAGATGATTGCTCAATAGGGTCCGCAAGGACAAAGAACACAGGAAGGGTATGTGGAAGCTTGTAAAAACAGGAAATCTCGGGTATAGTTTGGCAACATCATAAAGTTGACAAAGGAGGGTCCGATGGAACGAACACTTGTGTTGATAAAACCTGACGGGGTTAGCCGGAACCTTATAGGAAAGGTTATTGCTCATTTTGAAGAAAATGGACTTAGGGTAGTAGCTCTAAAAAAGGTTCGGCTCACCAAAGAGCAAGCTAAAGCCTTTTACATTGTTCATAAGGATAGACCCTTTTATGAAGACCTTACAAACTACATGAGTTCAGGCCCTATCGTAGCCATGGTCTTAGAAGGCGAAAACGCCATAGCCAAGGTAAGGGAGCTTATGGGTGCAACCGACCCAGCTCAAGCCAAGGAAGGCACTATAAGAAGACTTTACGGGCTTGATAAGGAAAAAAACACTGTGCACGGTTCGGATAGCCCAGAATCGGCAAGCAGGGAAATCCCCTTCTTTTTCAGCGAATTTGAGCTTATGAGTGCAGAATAATCATCCTTCTGTTTTTTTAGAAACCGTGACCGAACAGGAATGGATTGAATACTTAAGAAGATTTCTTCCGCAAGATAAAGAAATTTTAGCCTCTGCAGAGGAAGACTGCGCAGTCATAAAACTTCAGGAAAAGAACTACCTGCTTTTCACAACGGATGCCCTCGTTGAGGGCATCCATTTCAAACTTGATTACTATACCTTTTTTGACCTCGGCTATAAGCTATCAGCGGTTAACCTTTCGGACATTGCCGCCATGGGAGGAACCCCCCTCTACGCCGTCCTTACCCTTGGGTCAAGTCTTGCCTTAGATAAAGCCTGGCTTGACCCTCTGCTTGAGGGGATAAATGCCTGTTTAGGAAAATATTCAGCAAAGCTTGTGGGTGGAGATACGGTAAAAAGCCCGGTTTTTTTCTTAAACCTTGCCTTGATTGGAGTAGCTGAAAGACCGGTTCTTAGGTCAACGGCAAAACCGGGGGATGAGGTCTTTGTATCGAGACCCCTTGGGGCAAGCTCCGCCTTCTTAAGACTGATTAAAGAAAAGCCTCTGGAAGAAATCCCAGAGGAGGTTCGTTTAGCCCATCTTCGTCCAGAGCCTGAGGTTGAACTTGGACGCGAGCTTAGCCAGGTTGCAGAGAGCATGATTGACATTTCAGACGGGCTTCTCCTTGACCTCTATCGTATCTGCAGACCATCAAATGTTGGAGCTATCGTAGAGGTTGATAAAATTCCTGTCGCTTCTTGCGCAACCTTAGATGATGCCTTGGCTGGTGGAGAAGATTTTGCCCTACTCTTTACGGTTTCAAAGGAAAAGCTAAGCGCATTACACAAGATAGAGGAAAATCTAAACAGGAAGCTTTACAAAGTTGGGGAAATTATTCCAGAAAGAAAACTATTTCTAAAGGAAGATGGGGGGCTAAGAGAGATTGCCCCCCGGGGATACGACCATTTTACTTCTCAATTTCAATTTTAATAGTTCTCTTTGGTTCTACCTTCTTAGGAAGAACAACTTTTAACACACCATCTTTGTAAGTAGCTTTTACCTTTTCTACATCTACCTCAGTTGGAAGTTGAATAGCTCTCATAAAGGTACCATAATACCTTTCTACACGATAAAAGTTTTCCTTCTTTTCCTCTTCTTCTCTCTTCTTTTCACCTTTAATAGTCAGAACGTTGTCAGAGATGTTGATTTCAATGTCCTCCGGCTTTACACCAGGTAGGTCAGCTTTTACAATAATGCTATCTTCTGTTTCAGATACGTCGATAGCTGGTGTCCATTCAAACCATTCAAATTTTTCAGGAAATAGAGGTCTACTAAAGAATTCATTAAATAGCTTGTCGATCTCCTTTCTTAATTCTTGAAATGGACGCCATACTACTAAGTCAGCCATACCTATCACCTCCTTTTTGATTTTATTTTCGTTTTCTGTCATAAAAAATAAACATCCTGTTTTTAAATTCAAGACCCCTATTTTACCTATGTCATACCTTGAATTCTTAACCCTTGTTTTTATTTTTAAAAGAAAAACATTTTGCAGGAGGTTATCAAATGAAGCTTGAAAAGTTTACCTTTAAAGCTCAAGAAGCGCTTCAGTCAGCGCAAAAGCTTGCGGAGTCTTACAATCATACAGAGCTTCATGCTGAACATCTACTTAAAGCGATGATAGAGCAAGAAGGAGGAATTATCCCTACTATCCTTGATAGGCTTGGCATAAATTCAAAGATAATCTCAACTGAGCTTGACGAAATTTTAGAAAGGCTTCCGAGGGTTGCAGGTGGAGCTTATCAGCTCTACTTATCTATGCCTTTAAAGCAGGTGTTAGACAGGGCTGAAGCCTTAGCCAAAGAGATGCGCGATGCCTACATCTCAACTGAGCATCTACTATTAGCCATAATAGATAGCCCCACAAAAGCTGGCGAAGCCCTACGCCGTAGAGGTGCAACCTTTACCTCAGCCATGGAAGTTATCAAGCAGATCCGTAAAGGCAGGCGAATCACTGACCAGAACCCGGAGGAGCAGTATCAAGCCCTTGAACGTTTCGGGCGAGACCTAACAGCCCTTGCCAGGGCTGGGAAGCTTGACCCAGTTATCGGAAGGGATGAAGAGATCCGTCGAGTAATGCATATTCTCTCCCGTAGAACTAAAAACAACCCCGTGCTCGTTGGTGAGCCTGGCGTGGGTAAAACCGCTATCGTCGAGGGACTTGCCCAGAGGATCGTAGCCGGAGATGTTCCAGAGATCTTAAAGAATAAAAGGATCATTCAGCTTGACCTTGGGAGCATCATTGCAGGAACGAAGTATCGTGGCGAGTTTGAAGAAAGGCTAAAGGGAATACTTGCTGAAGTGCAGGCTAGCGAGGGAGAGATCATCCTCTTCATCGATGAAATCCACACTATCGTTGGGGCTGGTGCAGCTGAGGGAGCAATGGATGCAGCAAACATGCTAAAACCAGCCCTTGCACGGGGTGAGCTACACTGCATCGGCGCAACAACCATTGAAGAATACAGAAAATATATAGAAAAGGACCCAGCGTTAGAGAGGCGCTTCCAGCCTGTTTATGTTGAGGAGCCAACGAATGAACAAGCTATAGCAATCTTAAGAGGACTTAAGGAAAAGTATGAGGTGCACCACGGTGTTAAGATTACGGACAATGCTATCATTGCTGCGGTCACCCTTTCCCATCGCTACATCACCGATAGATATCTTCCTGACAAAGCTATAGACCTTATAGATGAAGCGGCAGCAAAGCTCCGCATCGAAATCGATTCTATGCCAACGGAGATCGATGAGATAGAAAGAAAGATCAAACAGCTTGAGATCGAAAAGGTTGCCCTAGAGAAGGAAACCGACCCCAAGGCTAAGGAGAGGCTGCAGAAACTTCTTGAACAGCTTGACGAACTTAGAAAGCAAGCAGAAGAGATGAAGGCTCAGTGGCAAAAAGAAAAGGACATCATTCAGGAGATCAGAAAGATAAAAGAAAAGATCGACCAGCTCAAAATAGAAGCCCAGCAAGCAGAAAGACAAGGAGACCTAACCCGGGTAGCAGAGATTATCTACGGGCTCATTCCTCAGCTTGAGAAGGAATTAGCTCAAAAGAACGAAAAACTTGCCGAGGTTCAAAAGGGTAAACGATTCCTTAAAGAGGAAGTTGACGCAGAGGATATTGCCGAAATAGTAGCTAAATGGACGGGCATTCCAGTGAAAAGGCTTCTGGAATCAGAAAGGGAAAAGCTTCTTAAGATCGAGGAAAGATTGCGGGAGAGGGTTGTTGGACAGGACCATGCTATTTCGGCGATCGCCAACGCCATCCGTCGAGCAAGAGCTGGGCTTAAGGACCCAAACCGTCCGATAGGCTCTTTTCTTTTCATCGGTCCAACTGGTGTAGGTAAAACCGAGCTTGCAAAAGCCCTTGCGGAGTTTATGTTTGACACCGAAAAAGCCTTGATTAGAATAGACATGAGCGAATACATGGAAAAGCATTCAGTATCAAGGCTTATTGGAGCTCCTCCGGGTTATGTGGGCTACGAAGAGGGTGGACAATTGACTGAAGCCATAAGAAGAAAGCCCTACTCCGTTATCCTTCTTGACGAGATAGAAAAGGCTCATCCTGAAGTCTTTAACATACTGCTTCAAGTGCTTGATGACGGAAGGCTTACCGATGGTAAAGGACGCACTGTTAACTTTAGCAACACCATCATCATCATGACTTCAAACCTTGGTAGCCACTACTTCCAAGAGGGATTCTACGGGAAGGAAGAGATTGAAAGAAAGATTATGGACCTCCTTAAGACCACCTTAAGACCTGAATTCTTAAACAGAATCGACGAGATCATCATCTTCAACAACCTTACGATGGACCATATCTTGCAGATCGTTGACATTCAAATGAAGTATCTCAACTCTCGGCTTGCTGAAAAGGGTTTGTTCTTAGAGATCACTGAAAGGGCAAAGCTTAAGATCGCTGAAATAGGATACGACCCGCTCTTTGGAGCAAGACCCTTGAGGAGAGCAATTCAAAGATACATCGAAAACCCCTTAGCTATAAAGGTGCTTGAGGGAGCTTTCACCGAAGGTGATGCGGTAGTGGTTGATGTGAACGAGGCTGGAGAATTTGAATTTCATAAGAAAGTGAAGCATTAAATGAAAAAATACCGAGTAGCTTTTTTTGGCACGCCGGAATTTGTTATCCCTGTTGCTGAATACTTATACCAAAACGAGGATTTAGTGGTCGTAGTAACCCAGACAGAAAAGCCTAAGGGGCGAGGGCTTAAGCCTACCCCTTCTCCTGTTAAGACCTGGGCTGAAGAGAAGGGGTTGCCGGTTCTTGAGCCTGCTAAGCTTCGGGATGCCGCTTTCTTGGAAAGCATAAAAAGCTTTGATTTAGACTTGGGAGTAGTCTTTGCTTACGGAAAGATCTTGCCTTCGGAGCTACTTCAGACCCCAAGGTTTGGCTTTTGGAACCTTCATGCCTCCCTTCTGCCAAAATTCCGCGGAGCATCCCCGATCGTTTATGCCATTCTTACAGGTGAAAAAGAAACTGGCATCACGGTTATGCAGATGGATGAGGGCATGGATACAGGTCCTATCCTCCTTCAAGAAAAGATAGAAATTTCCGAAGATGAAACAACTCCAAGCTTAACAGAAAAGCTAAAGAATTTAGCGGTCGTTGCCCTCGATAAGGCTTTAAAGCTTCACAAAGAAGGCAAACTTGTTCCTCAACCTCAGGAACACGATAAGGCAACCTACGCCCCACTTCTCAAAAAGGAAGATGGCTTTTTTAACTGGGATGAGGATGCCTTGATAATAGAGAGGAAAGTGAGGGCTTTTCAGCCTTGGCCCTCTGCTTGGACCTACTATCAAAGGAAGATCTTCAAGGTTTATAAGGCAAAAAAAATAGATATAGAAGAAGCAAAGGGCTCACCCGGTGAAGTTTTAAACATCTCAAAGGAGGGTGTTTTGGTTTCTTGTGAAAAAGGTGCTCTTTTACTTGAAGAGGTTCAGCTTGAGGGTAAAAAAAGGATGTCAGCCTATGAGTTTGCCCTTGGTCAACGGTTGAAAAAGGGAGATAATTTACTGTTTAAGTAATTGTTTAAACGGAGGGCTTGTATGATTAATTGTATAATTAAAAAATCAGTGAAAGTTTTAGTTTCAGCTTCCGTTTGTGGACTTATTTTTTCGAGCGCATCAATCGCGCAAGAGGCAAAGAAGGGAAAGGAGGCTTTTCAGAGGTTAGGGTGCACAGCTTGCCATTCTGAAAGATCAAGCGCAGTTGCCCCATCAGTGAAGGAGATCTCTAAAGCCTATGCTGGCAATCCCAAAGACCTTGAAGACTACTTTCTCGGTAAAAGGGAACCTATAATCGATAAATCAAGGTCTAGAGTAATGAAACCTTTTATCAATCTAACAAAAAAGCTCTCTCCGGAGGAGAGGCAAGCCCTTGTTAAATATTTACTTTCCTTCTAAACTTTAAGAGTGATCTACGAAGATTTAATATTTTTCTGGTTAGCCTTTTTAATAGTTGAGCTTGTTCCTACTTTTGATTTAGGCTTAAATGTTTGGTCTTTAGTCCTTCTTTTTCTTTTTAAAGAAGTCCTTTTCTTTCTTGTTTTAATATTATTTAAGAAAACTTTTCCTTTAAACCGTAGACCTCCTCGCGCGATACATCTTCTCATTTTTCTTATGATTTTTTCCTTTTTTGCCGCAGACTTAAGTATTTTTAAGATTAAAAGCCTTTTTGAAGATAGGTATTTTGGGCTTATACCCCCTCTTTTGCTCTTTTTTCATTATTATTTGCCTGCCCGAATTCTTCTCTACAATCTAAACTTAAAGTACTTAAGGCTCTTCTTTGCCCTGCTTTCTCCTCTTCTCTTGCTATACCTTCTTGAAGAAACCGCTGATTATCTTAGCTTTGATTATCCTTTACGGACTGGCAGTTTTATTTTGCTTATTCTTGTTGTTGCGCCAGCTCTGATGGTAAAGATCCTTCCAGTTTATGAGCTTTCATCTCCCTACTTAAGGAATCTACTCGAAAGTTTCGCCAGAGCTTTAAAGATTAAATTTCGAAACATCCTTGTCCTTAAGCCTATAGGACCAAGGCTTTACACCGCAGGGGTTTTAGGGTTTTTTCCCCCCTTTAGATATCTTTTCTTTAGCGAGCCCCTGCTTAAGGTGCTTGATGAGGATGAGGTGCTTGGTGTGATAGCGCATGAAGTTGCCCATCTGCGCAATCATCACGGACAATGGCTATTCCTTCTCCTCTTTAGCTTCCTTTTATATATACTGAATTCGCTCTTCCTTTTCTTTCTCCCCTTCGTTTTTATGTTTGATGATGTTGATGCTTTTTCTGAATTTTTTGAAAAAAACAAAGAAATTTTAGAAATTATTCTTTTTCTCTACCTCGTAATCTTTGCTTTTCTCTTCTTTCGTTATATTTTTGCCTATTTTCTAAGGTCATTCGAGAGGGAGGCTGACATGTTTGCCTGCTATTACCTTGGGTCAGAGGTTCCCTTAGTTAAAGCCCTCTACAAAGTGGGTGAAGCAACGGGTCAACTTTTTGAGAAATCCTGGCATCACTACGGTCTTTATGAGAGGATTTACTTTTTAAGGAAGTTGTTTTCTCAGGAAGGCTTAAGTAAAGAATTTTTTGTAAAAAGGAAAAGGCGTTTAAGGTGGCTCATTCTTATTTGGCTCCTACTTAACCTTTTCTTAGGGCTTATTTTTCAATATCTTGGTGCTCCCTTTTTTGAAAGATTGTTGAAATTTTTCCTTAACTAAGTAAGCTTAAAAGGATGCTTAGACCACCCTACAAGGAATACACTCAATTCTATATTTACGGCTTTAGGAACACCCATCCTGAGCTCAGAGACTTTGATGACCCAGACCTTATAGGCTACTGGGAAGAGGATGGAATTGGGGTTCTTTTCTTTCACAAGCCAAAGGATGAGCTTGTAGATAGCCTTGTTAAAAAGTATAACCTTATCCTTGATGTAAAGGATGTTGTCCCCTTTTCTGAGTGGAACGAAAGGCGGATCCCTCGTCCTTTCAATGTAGGTCCGATAAGGATTGCCCCCGTTTGGTATGAAGGAGAGTATGACCTTCGGTTTGACCCGAGCGTTGTTTTCGGCGAAGGCAGGCATCCCACAACGGAGATGGTGCTCAACGCCTCTTGGGATCTATACAACCTTGACCCTACCATTGAGAAGGTCTTTGACCTTGGCTGCGGAAGCGGGATTTTGACCCTTCTTTGGGCAAAGCTTGGGAAGAAGGTTGTTGCCCTTGACTACAACCCCCTTTGCGTCCGCGTAGCAAAGCACAACCTTGCCTTAAACAACCTCTCTGCCGAGGTCATAGAGGGAGATGTGCGGGAGCATCTACCCTATGAAGGAGACCTCATTTTAGCAAACCTTTACAAAGGCTTGTTATTAGAGCTCTTGAGCAAAAAAGAGTTTTTTTCTGCAAGATATTACATACTCTCGGGCATTGTCTACACCATGTGCGAGGAGATTGAGTCCGCCTTAGGCAAAGCACCGGTTAAAATCCTTGAAAAAAGGGAAAAGGATAACTGGGTCTGCTATCTTTTAGCCCATGCCTGAATATCTATTGACCGTTGATGTTGGAAACACCTCAACCGGCTTTGCGATTTTTCATTTTGATGGAGCGCTAAAGGCATGCGGAAGCTTTCGCACTGAAACCCCTGTTTCAACTGAAGAGCTTTTAGTAAGGCTAAAAGTTTTTTTAGACCTATACCAAATTAAACTTCATCAGATTAAAGGGCTTTCTATCTCCTCAGTTGTTCCAAGCCTAACCCCTTTTTGGGTTGAGCTTGGGAGAAAATGGCTTGCAAGGGAAGTCTTGGTTGCAAGCTCAGAGACTGTCCCCATTAAAATTGACCTTAAGTATCCTTCTGAGGTGGGGGCAGATAGGATTGTTAACGCCTTTTCTGCCTGGGAAAAGTTTAAAAAGCCTTGCATCGTTGTTGATTTTGGAACTGCTACCACTTTTGATTGTATTTCTGAAGGGGGAGTCTATCTTGGCGGAGCTATTGCACCTGGTGTTCTTTCAGCATCAGAGAGTCTTTTTACCAAGACGGCAAAGCTCCCTAAGATAGACCTTTTTTCTCCTCCAGAATCTCCTCTTGGGAAAGATACCATCTCAGCCATGAAGAGCGGAATTCTTTATGGGTTCGCCTGCCTTGCTGATGGCTTGATCGATATGCTTAGCGTAGAGATGAAGAGCAACCCTGAGGTCATTGCCACAGGGGGGCTTGCTAGGGTTATTTCTCCCTTAAGTAAGCGTCTAAAAAGAGTTGAGCCCCTTCTTACGCTTGAAGGGCTCTATCTTCTTTGGAAAAAATGCTACGCATCGCGGTAGTTCAGCCTTCAAGCCCCCCGAAGGAAGAAGATTTGGCAAAGGGGCTTCAAGTCTTAAAGGAGCTCGGACTTTCGTTTAAATCTTTTGCCGACCCTACACCTTCTATCCCTTCGGTAACGGCTTTTCTCTTAGCAGAAATAATTGCTACGCAAAAGTTTGATTATCTATGGGCTGTCCGCGGTGGCTTCGGAGCCATAAAAATACTTCCCTTCTTAGATGAGTATTTAAAAAATTTAAACCTTAAGCCCTATCAAATCCCTCCTATAATTGGCTTTTCTGACATCACAGCCCTTCATTCCTACTTCTGGAAAAAATTTAGAAGCATTGGCATCCATGCCCCGATGGTTGTCAACTTACCTACGGTTGAGAGAGATTGTCTTAACCTTCTGTTAGAAATCCTTCACCGCAAAAGAATGGAGCTTGTGCTTGAAGGAAGAGCCTACCAAGAGGGAGAAGCTGAAGGGTATCTTTTTGGGGGAAACCTTACCACCTTTGCCAGTCTTTGTGGAACCGGTTATCTCCCGTTTGAGGAAGAGATGATCCTATTTTTTGAAGATGTGAACGAAGCGCAACATCGCTTGGAACGATCTCTTATGCAGGTTATATTGAGTATATCTCTTCAACGAATAAAAGGCATCCTATTTGGAGATTTAGGCGAGATATCTTCAGAAGCCTTGCTCCATAGCCTTCAGCAGAACCTCCCAGAAAATATTCCCATAGGGGTTGACTTTCCCTTCGGGCATGGTAAAAAAAATTACCCTTTACTCTTTGGGGCAAAGGCAAGATTTTCCTGTCATAGCGGGAAGGCAATTTTAAACATGGAGGTCCCTTTAGGATGAAGGACGAGAGAGAGAAGATAGTGCTCGTTTTGCATGGGAGCCCAAAGAGGTCTGCCAATGCTTGGGAGCCCTTTAGGGTTTATTTATCCAAAATTCTTGATGTGCCCGAAGATGACGTAGTGTTAGCCTATCTCCAATTTGGGGAGCCGGATGTGGAGTCCGCCCTAAGGCAGTGTCTTAAAAATGGGGCAAAAACGGTGATCCTTCATCCTCTTTTTCTCTCAGCTGGCGTTCATGTAACGAAGGACCTACCAGAGCTTGTTGAGAAAGTTAAGGCTGATTTCCCTTGGGCAGAGGTATTAATAACCAAGCCCATTGGTCAGCATGAACTACTTGCCGAAATTGTAAAGGAGCGGATCGACGAGGTAAGAACCTACAGCCCACAGAGCATAGAAGAGGAAAGCTTTCGTATTATTGAAAGGGAGTTCGATTTTAGCAGGTTTCTGCCCCTTGAGAGAGAAGTTGTAAAGAGGGTAGTTCATGCGACGGCTGACCCGGAGTACATCGAAACCATGGTCTTTCATCCAAAAGCTATTGAGCTAGCTCTTAAGAATTTGAGGGATAAAAAGAAGATCCTTGTTGATGTAGAGATGACAAAAGCAGGCATCTCAAAAAGGCTCTATCCGAGAGAAAAAGTGGTCTGCTATTTAGATAGAGTTGAAGAGGTTAATACTGGCACACGCACCGAGCAAGCGATAGAGCTGGCATTAAAAAACGAAAACGACCTTGGGTTGGTTGTGATTGGCAACTCTCCGACGGCTTTGATCAGAGCTATAGAGGTTTTAAGCGAACAAAAAAGGGACGATGTAGTGGTTGTTGGTATGCCTGTAGGATTTGTTAAAGCCCTTTCGGCAAAACTAATGCTTCTTCGAGAAGACATTCCTCACATAACAAACTTAAGCAGAAAGGGCGGAAGTTCCGCAGCTTGCGCGGTGGTTAATGCGCTGTTGAAAATGGTGTGTTAAGTATGGTGTAAAGGCTTATTATTCTTCAATTTATTCAATATTTCATTAGAAAGCTTTAAAAATAACTTTTTCATTTCTTTTATATTAATTTCCTTAATCATATCAACTGGCCAATCAATCAGATCATCAGGATATTCTTTAACCTTGTGTAAGGCAATTGCCATCCAATATAAATCAAATCCAGGGTCTTTTTGTTTAGCTAAATCTGTAAGAGCCCAAAAATCCTCTTTTTGTAAGATAAAATAAAGGTCTATTGCATCTCTTGGTTCAGTTCTTCCAAAAAAGGCAAGCAATTTATCAACTATCAAATCTTTATAATCGTTTACTTTTATCCCAATTTCTGAATCTAATGGTTCTTCAAACCTAAAAGGAGAATCAAGCGCAAATTGAACCTTTGTATTTTCGTTTTTATCTAAAATTTCAAATTCTACATATGTTTCAAACCTTCTCACTATTTTGATATCGAGATGTTTCCTCAATTCTTTCTCAAATAAATAAGAAAAAGGCAAAATGAGCTTTTGTTCAGTTGTAAATAAATCAAGGTCATAAGATTTTCTATGAGCTAAATAGAATTCAGCTAAGGCAGTCCCGCCAGTTAAGTAAAAATATTTATTATCTGGTAGCGTAGAAAATATATATAAAATTTTTCTTTGCAAACTTGTAATTATACCTTTACCTTTGAGAATCAAAGTAGTCTTCCCATAAAGATTTAATGTTTTTTGGTAAGTCAATTTCAGGAAGTAGCCTTTTTACTTCTTCCCAGTCAAGTTGAGCCACGTCCTCGGCTCGACCTTTAGTTAATACCTGTTTTATAAACCACTTTTTTATCCAAGGATTGCTCAAATCTAAAGGACGGTCTACAGACCATACAATGTACTTTTTAGGTTTAACCTTCATTCCTAACCTTTAGAAAAATTAAAATGCGTTTGTTTAATAGATATTATAAAACCTTCTTGAAAATGTTGAAAGTTAGCAATAAATCTCAATCGTAGGGAGACCCGTCAACCATTGGTTTGATTAATTTTTTTAAGCAATCAGCCGCCTCCTACCCAAACTCAGCACAAGATATCTTGCCTAACGGCACGAGGTCACACCTCCTCTCATTAAGGTTTCTGTGCTTGACGCTGTTTATGGCGGAGGTTCGCGACCAAGTTTAGTAAACTACTAAGGCTTTACAGATACTTGGCTAACGAAAGGTCGGAGACCATAGCTACCGCTTTCAAGGCTGCATCGTAAGCTATGATCAAGCTTTGGAGCTTTATAGCAAGCTCAGCAAGGTCTGCGGATTCTGCTTCTGCAAGGTTCTTCTGAATGGTCTGCTTGAAATCTTCATACAAGTCTCTTTTGGTCTCAAGATGGCTAATTTTTGCTCCTACCTCTCCGCGGTAGCCTGAGATGGCATTAAAAATTTCATCAAGCTTTTCAATGAAGCTTTGAATGTAATACTGCTCCTTCTGATAGTCAATGTTGTTGTCAGCCTGAAGGGTTCGCTTTAACGCCAAGAGGGTTTCAAAGACGCCAGTTTCCATAAAGATCCTTTGACCTGTCTCACCAAGAGTAAGCTTCATGTCCTTGTCGTAGCCGATGCTTGCTTGCTCAACTGACCCGTTATACACAACCCTTTCTATGACCTGCCCGTTTGGGAGGGTCTCTTTAATGAGCATGAAAGGCTTTGTCCCCTCCTCAAAGCCTGTTGTTTTGTTACCTGAGAATATATACTTTTCTCCAAGCTGGGAGTTGGCAAGGGAGAGGAGGGTTGAGACGATGGAATCAATCTCTTTTGCTATAGCTTGACGAGCGTTAACATCGTTTGTGGCGTTAACAGAGTTTATAGCCAAGGTTTTGGCTCGGGCGATAAGGTCTTCAACCTGCGCAAGAGTGCTCTCTTGGGCTCGCAAAAAAGCTAATCCCTCATCGATGGCTTTCCCATACCTCTCTATCACTGAGATACCCTGTTTGTAGTTTAAGGTTATCACCGCAGATGGGGGATCATCTGATGGTCTAAGAAACTTCTTCCCAGAGGATATCTTGAGCTGGCTTGCGTTTATCTCCGAGGATAGTCTATTTAGGTCGGCAAGAAAGCTTTGATACTTGGTGTTAAAGCCTATCCTCATGGGCTACCCCCTATCTTTTGGCTGCGATCAAAGCCTCAAACATGTCTTCCACGGTAGAAAGAATCTTAGATGTAGCGATAAAAGCCTGCTGATACTTAACAAGGTTTGCCATCTCTTCATCCAAGGAAACCCCGGATATGCTGTCCTTCAGCGCTCTCATCTGGCGAAGCAGGTCCTCAAGGAAGGTTTGATTGTCTCTTACAGCTTTGGTTGCGTTTCCCACTTCACCGACCATGCTTGCGTAGTAGTCGTTCAGAGAAGAAAGGTTCAAGGCTGTCCGAGGATTGGTCGCAGAGTCGGCTATCCTTTGGGCTGTCCGGTTGTCTCCTCTTTTTAGCTCATAGCCCTTTAAAGCATTGATCAAGCCCTCAGTAAAGCTTGGTTGAACATGAACCTTAGCTAAAAGATAGGGGACAAAATCACCATCGCTTTCAAGCTCAAAGCTGTTTATCGGCGTTGAGCCTAAGATTTTGTCATTGACCTCTATGATAAGCTTTCCTTGAGGATGAAGAGTAGCCTTAAGGTCAAAAGCTCCATCCCCATCAAGGTCAAGGCTGTTTAGCCAGTTAATGATGTCGTTTAAGGTTGGAGAAGTAAAAGATTGAGAGGCTGAGCTTGCTACGCTTCCGTCTGGCATTAAGAGCCTAACGGTTATAGTTTGATCGCTAAAGGTAGTCCCTCCGCTTAAACCCTCTGAGGATACATAGGCGTAAGTGTTTGTGTTTTGCCGGTAGGTGTTTGCTCTAAGGATGCTTGCTGAGGGATAGTTTGGTCTTTCATCGGCAAGGACGAAGCTTTCCGTTTGATAGAGCCCGGTTTTACTGATGATTAGCCTACCCTGTCTATCAAGGGGTGCTGAAAGCCCAAAGATTGCGCTATCTGGAGCGTTTATCCTCTGAAGTAATGAGAACATTGGCTTGTCAGTCCAAAGCTCAAACCTTGCTGGGTCAACGACTCCGTCTAACGTATCAAAGACATCGATTGCTTTTCCTTCTTTATCAAAAAGGTAGGCTGAAAGCTCGCCCATCTTCAAACCAAGAGCACCTGATACACCTTTTAACAACCCTAAGGAGCCATCATCATCTGCTGAGATGGTAAAGTATACTGCACCTGAAGGGGCGCCTGCCTCCTCTGGGTCAAGGTAGATATAGAACCGGTCTCCAGCCTGTCTTGCCTTAAGACCTGCTACCCCGTCAAAGTTTGAAAGTAGTCCAGATAATGTAGAAGAACCGGATACGTTTGCCGAAGAGATAAAGTTTCCAGCCCTGTCATAAAACCTCACCGTATAGCTTACCGCTGGGAGAGGTGTAAAGCCTGTTGCTACGCCCTCATACACCGTGGGCTTATATATATGCTCAAGCCCGGAGAAGAGGCGAGATTCTGTTGTTCCTGAAACACGAAAGGCAGGTGGAATAACGCCTTTTTCTCTTAAGTATATAAGAAAACTATCCGCAGAAGAGGAAGGAATAGCTCCAGCCTCTAAGCTCTCGCCAAGCTCAAACCCGTAGACTTTGGTCTGGTTTGGCTCAAGGGAAAGGACAGCCTTACCATAAGGGTCTATATAAGCCCTAAGAAAGGGAAGTCTATCAAGCTTTTCAAGCATGGCTTGCAAGGTGTCCCCGGTTGCTCCAGAATTTACGGACACCTTATAGGCTTTCACAGCATCATCCCAAGAATAGAGATGAGCAACGCCTGAGGTTCCCTCATCTACGGTGAAGTAGGCTGAACCTTGCGGGGCATTAGCAGGGATAAGCTCAAGCCTCAAAACTCCGTCTTCATAGTAAGCCTTTATCCCTTGAGAGCCGTCTAACCTCTCAAGAAGTTGACTGATGCTTGTTCCGCTTCCTATGGTTATGGTCTGCAAGGTTGAGCCGTTTGCATCTTTAAGGTAGATGTTTAGGTCGCCTGTCAAAACCCCACCGCTCAGAGTCCCGGCATATACCGCTAAGGGTGGAATTTGATAAGCCTTGCCTTGAGCATCGTATGGTCTTACATAAATGGTTTTCACAAGAAAGGTTAGGTTAGGGTTGACGGCTGAGTTTGTGATGTAGGCACCGAAGAAGGGAGCTTCACTTCTAAAGGCGCTCACATCAAGGCGTCCCGTGGCGATAAGCTCCGGCTTTTGCACAAGGAGGGGGTTAACCTCAAAGTCTGCTGGGTCCGTTCCGTGGAAAAAGAGGTTTAGCCCAGTTGAAAGAAGGATGCCCGAGGTGTCATTGGAGAAGGCAAAGGATAAACCATCCCTTGCTTGGATGACAAGCCTTCCCGAACGGATGACCGCCCTTATATCAAAATTTGTCGGGTCATCGGGGTTTAAGCCAGCGCTTCTTATGGCATCGTTGATGGTAGTTGCTAAATCATCAAGCGTGGCATCCTCGCTAAGGTTTAGGTCGACCTTTATGGGAAAGACTTTGCCTTTTTCATTCTTTACCCAAAGAAAAAAGAAGCCATCCCGCCTTAAGTCTAGGTAGTATGGAAGTTCTTTTAGGTATTGGTTTGCCGAGTAGGCTCCCTCAAGCTCTTTGGTGAAGAAGCTCAACCCTACGCCTTGAGTATGCAGCTCGTTTACCGCCCGAATTAGCTCTTCACCAAAGAGCTTTAACTTTCCCGCAAGGTTTATCTCGGTGACCCTCCGTTGAAAAGCCGGGTCGTCAAACCTTCCAAAATCAAGAGTAGCAGGGCTTGATGTTATGCTAAACTCAAGCTTTCCAGGTCCACGAAAGGCATCCTCAACAAAGAGCCTTCCGTCCTTTATGTAAGCTTTCACTGTAAAGCTAAAAGCCTTCTCTACCTCGTTAAGAAACTCTCTTATGGTTTTGCTTGCCGAAATGGTAAAGCTTCCAGATATCTCCTTACCAAAGTGGTCTTTACCTCGAAAGCTTATCGTGCCCGTTGAAAGCCCAAGCTCAGCGAAGGTGTCAGATTCAGAGATTGTCCTTCTTGCTAAAGGGTTCATGACCACTTTATTCCCAGATACATACTCAAAGTTATAGCCATCTGAAAGCTGCTCTAAAAGCTTTAGCCAGCCGCCAAGCTCGCCGCTTGGCACCTCTTTACTGGTTAAAGGAACTCTTTCTCCGTTTGACCCTACCCAATAGACGGTTGTCCCGGAGATCTCAAGCTTCCAGTTGTAGTTAAGGTTTACAAGATTATAGCCTTTGCCAAGGATAACATTGTATGAACCTTCTTTAGTCTCAAAATACTGAATTTGAGCGTATTGAGAGAGCTCCCCAATTAGCTTATCCCTTTGGTCTCTTAAGTCGTTTGCCGTCCTTCCTCCGGCCTCAAGAGCCACTATCTGATAGTTTAAGTCGGCTATGGCTGAGGAAAGCCTGTTTATCTCGCGAACGACGCTCTTTAGCTTAAGACCGATTTGGTTTTCAAGGTCCCTCATCCCCTCAAACTTTGATTTTAAGGCTTCAGCGATAAGCTTACCTGTCTCGACAACCTGGGTTCTTGCTGAAAGGTTTTCTGGGTAGTTTGCCAAGCTTTGCCAGGCGGTGTAAAAATCCCTCATAATCTTTGCTAAACCCGTATCCTGAGACTCGTTAAAAAGAGACTCAAGGATGGTTAAGCCCTGAGATTGGGCGCTAACCATGCCGTAGAGCGTGCGCTTTAGGTTTATGTTTCTTTCAAGAAATTCATCGAAGTAGCGCAGGATCTTTTCTATCTTTACCCCAGAACCAATGGGACCTACAGGGGATGGGCTCGGGGGATAGGTTGTTTCAACGACCTTTTGCCGAGAAAAATCTGGATTGTTCACGTTAGCCACATTATGGCTTATCACCTGAGTTGCCGTCTGGAAGGTAAGAAGGGCGTTCTTAGCAATGTTTAAAGCTGAGGTTAACCCTGCCATGCTTTAAACCCTCTTGCTTAAAACTTTGGGCGAGCTTTCTTTCCCCTTAACCAACCCCTGGGAATAGGTCTCCCCTTCGACGAAAAATTTCTGTAAAAACCGATAAGCCTCTTCAACAAAAGAAAGTCCAGCTTGAATGATCCTTTTATTTCTCTCGTTTTCTTTCAAAATCTCTAAAAGCAGCTCTTTATCTTCCTCGGTGAGTTCCTTTCCCTTTAGGCTTTCCACAAGCTTTGCCTTGTAGCTAGCCCATTTTAAGACCTCATCAACAGCACAAGAAAGAAGTGCTTTTCTCTCCTCGAATAAAACCTCCTTTAGGACTAAAAGTTCTTTTTTTGGCATAACTATACCCCCTTTTATTTATTCGGATTTTCGATTGCTTTCTTAAAATAAGGACTTTTCAAAAGTTGTTGGTAGAGAAAATCGCCAAAGCCCCGAGGTCTTCCGGAAACTGCCCTTGCTACCTCTTGATATAAAAATTCTTGATATAGCTTCCTTTCGAAGGATTCAGGAAGAAGTTCGCTTTTCATAATTGTCCGGTCAAACCCCTTCAAGATTTCATACCAAATCAGAGACTCAAACTCTGAGGTGACCTTCTTTAAGGCAAGCTTAGGGTCCCGTTTAGCAAGGGCGTTAAGCTTTTCTAAACTTTGGTAGTTTAAAGCGCTAATGTGTGCGGTCATAGTCTATAACCTCCTACATGATCACAAGCTCTGCATGAAGGGCTCCAGCCTGCTTTATCGCCTGAAGCACAGCTATGAGCTCCCTTGCCGTTGCTCCAACGGCGTTCAAAGCCCTCACAAGCTCGCCGAGCGTAGCCCCCTCTTCAAGA
This sequence comes from Thermodesulfobacteriaceae bacterium, assembly GCA_049414625.1. Classification (GTDB taxonomy): domain Bacteria; phylum Desulfobacterota; class Thermodesulfobacteria; order Thermodesulfobacteriales; family Thermodesulfobacteriaceae; genus WYEG01. The sequence continues at coordinate 5,524 of JBMSAU010000113.1, read as the reverse complement.
ACCACTATCCTTGCCTTTTCCTCCTTGGCTCTAACCTCAGTCCTTGGGACAATTACAGTCTCACCCAGACCAAAGGGGAAGGGTTGAACAACCTGGGGTGTTTCTCTAACCTCGACGCTAAGGTTTCCGTGAGCCACAGCAACCCTAGAAATTCTAACATTTTCCCCTATGACCACTGTGCCCGTCCGCTCATCTATCACCACCCTTGCTGGAATATCTGGTCTTACTTCAAGGTTTCCTATTTCAGCAAGAAGGGCAACAACTCTACCTCTATAGTTTTTCGGCACTTCAAGCTCGATGGTCTTCATGCTTACCGCTTTGGCATATTCCCCCCGGAGATATTGATTCAAAGCCTCGGCAACCCTTTGAGCAGTCGTAAAATCCTCGGTGCGAAGGCTTAAAGTTATCCTGTCTAAGGAATTTAAGTCTCCTGCGGGGACTTCCCTCTCAACGATCGCCCCGTTTGGCACACGTCCAACCGTAGGATGGTTTACCGCAACTTGAGCCCCGGCACCACCCGCGGCAAATCCACCTATCGAGACCGGACCCTGAGCCACCGCATAAACCTTTCCATCAGGTCCAATAAGAGGCGTCATAAGTAAAGTTCCTCCTTGCAAGCTTTTGGCATCTCCTATGGCTGAAACTTGAACATCGATCCTCTGGCCAGGCTTAACATCAGGAGGAAGATAGGCGGTAACCATGACCGCGGCTGCGTTCTTTAGCTTCACCTGATCCTTAGGGACCCTAATCCCAAACTTTTCAAGCATGTTAACGACAGACTGCACGGTAAACTTAGTCTGGTCTCCGTCACCCGTTCCTCTCAAACCTACGACCACTCCATACCCCACAAGAAAGTTTCCCCGCACTCCTTCAACTTCCATAAGGTCCTTAAGCCTCACTGCAAAAACTTCTAAAGGAAAAAGAAGAATTAACAAAGTAAGCACAATCCTTTTCATAGCCTACCCCCTAAAAGAGCCAGAAAAGTTGAAGAAGCCTTGTTATAATGCCCGGTCCGGATGCGGCTTCGCTGATCGGTCCCTTACCGCTATACTCTATGTAAAGGTCAGAAATTTTGGATGAAAGAACAGAGTTATCGGAGTCTATATCCTGAGGTCTCACAATACCTGTGAGAGTGATGTATTCAAGGTCTCTATTCCTTTTTATGGTTCTTACGCCTTGGATTACGAGGTTTCCGTTTGGCAAAACCTCAACCACTCTTGCGGTAACCGTGGCTACGATCCGGCTATCCCTCTGGAGCTGACCCTGCCCGCTTGTGCTGCTCGCCATGCTTCCATCAACAAGACGAGCTGGGTCAAAGGCTTGAGGCAACGGTAAAAGCTTGCCTACTTCCCTTTCATAACCCAAAAGGTTGTTCACTCCAGCCCTTACGCTTGATTGCTTTGAGCTTCCCTGTCTTACATTGTTTGAAGTCTGGTATGTTTCCACGATCTTAACGGTTATGATATCTCCGACAAACCTTGCTCGGTTATCTGAGTAGGCAAAGAGAAAGCTGTTCTCTCTGAAAAGAGAACCTTGGGATGCAGGCTGGTCCATTCTTTGAGGAATTTCTACCTTTGGGGGCGGGGGCGGAGGTGGAGGGGTTTTTGGGTCAAACTCCCAGCAGGAAGAAAGTAAAAGCACCAAAAGACAAAGCATAACCATTCTTTTCATCAGTAGCTCACCTCCACAAGTCTCTCTCCCACAACCTTAGCAAACACAACTTTCTGACTGTCCTTGTTCCTAACCCTTATGACCTCACCAAGCCTTCCGTTCTCCAAGGCAACGCCCTTTGCTTTCACGATAAAGTTTTTTCCCCGAGCGATAAGCTCAACCTCTTCGTTCCTTTTAACTAGCACTGGAAGCTGAAGATGAGAGGTCCTAAGAACCATGCCCGGTCTTAGGCTCATCCTTACCTCCTTTCCTAGGGCTGAACTTACATCAAAGACTACATCATGAGGAAGACGAGAAAGCTCTCTTAACTCAAGGCTTACATGCTCCTCCCTTAAGACCTCACCCGCCTGAAGGGGCTTAACAACAACCGGAACCTTTTTTAGCACCTCCACAAAGCCCCAAAGCCTTAAGACCTGAAGATTTCCGTTTGATCCTGAGTAGGTTAAGAGGGCTGTGTTTGAGCCTGGGCGGGGCATAGTGATCCAGTCAAGACGGTAGGGCTGGTTGCGCTTAAGCTCATATGTCCTTGGCTCAACTCGAAACTTTTCAAGCCGAACCTCATCATCCCTTAGACCAAGCCTTGCCTTAAACTCCTTAAGAAAGATCCCTTTAAGCTCATCCTCGGAAATCAGTCTCGCATAGCCAAGCTTTAGGCTAACCATTAAAGAAAGAATAAGCAAACCAAGAACAAGGATTAGGCCTTTAAGCTTAAGCCTTACCATACCTTACCTCTTTAGCCCGTTTGCTATTTCAAGGAGCTGGTCTGCGGTTATTACTGCTTTGGAGTTAGATTCATAAGCCCTCTGAGTGATGATCATCTTTACCATCTCTTCGACTACATCCACGTTTGACATCTCAAGGTAGCCTTGGGCGATGGTGCCAAAGCCGTTCTGTCCAGGAATTCCCTCGATGACATCTCCGGCAGCTGGCGTGGCTTTGAATAGGTTTCTTCCTACCGCATAAAGCCCGGCTGGGTTTGGAAAATCGTAAAGTAAAAGCTGAGCCTGAGCCAAGACTTCACCCGTAGGAGAAAGGGCGGTTATGACTCCATCCGGTGTTACCTCTATACGGGCTGTGCCCGTTGGGACGGCAAACTCTGGCTGAAGCCTTGCTCCGCCAGGGGTTACGATGTAGCCATCACGGTCAAGCTTAAAATTTCCAGCTCGAGTGTAGTATTCCTCTCCACCCATGAGCACCTTGAAAAAACCCCTTCCTTCAATGGCAAAGTCAAGCTCTTGGTTTGTCAGTTGATACTCCCCTTGGGTGAAAAGCTTGGTTATGGCTACCGGTCTTACGCCAAGCCCTATCTGCATACCAACCGGGACCTGAACTCCGTCTGCGGTCAAGGCACCGGCAAGCTTTAAGTTCTGATAAAAAAGGTCCTCAAACTCTACTCGGCTCTTCTTGAAGCCCGGGGTAGTGACATTAGCAAGGTTGTTAGCAATGGTATCAAGCTGGAGCTGTTGTCCCTGCATTCCCGTTGCTGCACTCCAAAGGGATCGTATCATACCTTACCTCCCTATAGCAGTGTTTAGTCGTTCTGTTGCCTCATCAAAGGCTCTTATGCTCCTTTGCACCGCTTCAAAAGCTCGATGGATCTCAATGAGAGAAACCATCTCCCGCATAACTTCAACTTTTGACTTCTCGACAAATCCCTGCCTAATTTCATAGTTTACCGCCAGCATCTCCTGAGCCCCGTCGCTCACATAGAGGTTTTCCCCAACCTTTTTAAGCTTGGTTGGGTCATCAAAGGTCACCACATCAAGGCGAGCAATCTCTGTGCCATCTATGGAAAGCAACCCATCGGGCGAGACCTGAAGCTTTAGGTCTTCCATGGTGACAAGCCCGCCAACAGCCATCCCTGGGTCAAGGATTACCGGAGCTCCGTCAGCAAGAACAGGATAGCCTTGAGGCGTAACAAGCCGCCTTTGGGCATCTATAGTAAAGTTTCCAGCTCTCGTGTAAGCTATGCCCTGAGGAGTCTGCACTTTGAAAAAGCCCTCTCCTACGATGGCTAAATGAAGGGGAGAGCCGGTAGGCTCAAGAAATCCCTGATTATCCCGCAAGAAAGGCATCGTCTCCTTGAAGGCTCTGCGATACCTTGGTCCAATCTTTCGCATCAACACCTCATGAAAGGCAAGACCATCAGCCTTATAGCCAGGCGTGTCAACGTTTGCTAAGTTGTTTGCCGTTGCAGTCAAGCGTCTATCAAGAAGCTGAGCCGCCTCTAAAGCCTCAAGCAAACCAACCTGAGGATTTATCCTGATGTTAGCCATCGCTACCTCCTAAAAGAATTATTCAAAATACATGCCAATTTGATAAAGGTAGCTTTTGTTCGTTAGCTTAGTCTTTGGAGGCTTAAGATTCCCCTTGTAGACCTAACGTAGACTTAACTAGGAAAAAGGAAAATTTTTCCCTTATCTTTTTCTGGAAAAAGTTTCCTCTTGTGTGGCGAACAAATCTCTAAACTTTGACCTTTTGTCAAAGAATTGACTAATGGGTCGGCTCCCCTTTTTTGTCTTTCCGAACGCTTTGATTGTACGGTGCCCGGGAAATGGAACGCCGTTGAGGTTCTAAGGGAGCTTAAAAAGGTCGACCCCGTGGTTAAAGCCATCTTGGCAACAGGCTACGGACAGACTGAAACGGTGGTCTTGGCTAAGCAAGAAGGATTTAAAGAGGTTTTAGTAAAACCCTTTGAAATAGAGGAACTGCTTAGGGCTTTAAAAGCTTCCCTTTCTTAGTATGCTTTTTCCCTTTTTTAAGGCGTCCTGATTAGCTGTCCACTTTTGGGTAAAGCTTTTGTAGCAAGCTTCATTGCAAAAATACCAAGGCTTGTTTACGCAACAGGTTTTAACAGATATCGGTTCTGAGGTGATGGTTTTTCCGCACCAGGAACACCTAACAAACCTTTTTCTTTCCCTTTTAAGCTCCTGCGGCATTTTTTAAATCCCTCTCTATGATTTCAGCAAGCCTTTTCCCACTCATGAGCATCCCACCAAAGATTGGACCCATCCGAGGGAGACCATAGACTGCACAGACGGCGATCCCGGCTACATATAAACCTTCGGCCACTTTCCCAGTATGTTCCACCACAAGCCTTTCTGCAACGTCAGTCCAATTAGACTTTTCGCCCGCAATGTCTATGCCAAGCTCAGGGTTTTTCCTTGCAGCAACGGCGATGATCTCTGCATCGTGTCCGGTAGCATCAACCAGGGCTTTGCTTGCCGTGTAGATTGGATCTACATGAAGACCGGAGAGTTGAATGGCTGTCCAATGCCAGAGGGCTCCAACAACCCTTGGAGGATTATCCCGAACGATAACATCGTCAACGTTTGCCCCAAGGATGATCTTAGCCCCGGCATCAAGGGCCTTGGAGGAAAGCTTCGCGATGAGCTCTGCTGGGTCAAGGGTAAAGACCTCGTCGTTGTATTTTTTATAGCGGATGCCAAAGTCATCAAGGATAGGCAGAACCTCCTTCTGGACGGCGATCTTGGGGATGAGGTTCCCACCTCCGCCTATTCCACCTCCAAAGGAGAGCCTCCTTTCATAGACTACAACCTTAAAACCTTTCTCGGCAAGGTATTTAGCTGCGGTAAGCCCCGATGGTCCTGCCCCAGCAATAAGGACATCAACCTCGCTATAGTCTAAAAGGTCCTTCAAACCCTCTTCCAGAATGGCACGATTGATGAGTATCTCCATAGGCACTCCTTTTTAATTTGATAGTAAAAATTTAAACATTAAGAGCTCTTTCTTCAAATGTTTAGTGAAAAATTTAACATTAATCTAAAAGGCTTCCTTGAAGATCTGTCTAAAATGGTATCCGCCTACCACGTGCGCAAGGATGGTAGAGAAG
>JBMSAU010000112.1:0-3040 GCA_049414625.1 Thermodesulfobacteriaceae bacterium | reverse complement strand
TTAAAAGAAGAAATCAGAGAATTCAAGGACTACATGGCTTTAGAAGTCCCTCACAAGCGAAGGCTTCACAGGGTAAGTGTTATAAAACTTCCTCACAAGCAGGGGGAGTAAGGGGTTAGTTTGATTCTATTATTTTTATCTCTTGGCAAATTGTAGTTGTTCAGTTTAAAGGTTAGTCCCTTCCTTCTCAAGGATTTCATCAATTTTGAAGATTAGGGGTTTAATTTTATTTATAAATACAATACAAAAATCTGGGTCTGAGTATTTTGATTTTTCATTACTTAACCGTGCCATTTCACCTAATATGTTAATCATCTCTTTAGTAAGTCCGTTATCAAAATCTTTAAGATCAATTAAGCTCTGAGTTATTGATTTTGAAAGCACCATATCAAAATATATGCCCGACACTTCTGGTTTAATTCTCCTATATTTATTCAAAAAATCCTCAACAAACTTCCCGTCTATTAATCCTTCATGAAACTTTTCAAGTTTGTCATAAAAGTCCTCTATTGATTCTTGTAGGTCTTTTATCTCCTTTACTATTTCTTTTGGAAAATTTTCTTCATACTTTTTGTTTATAGCAAATATCCAGCCAAAGGTCTCGTATTTAGATTTTTTATCATAAAGGATAAATCCTACAATCCCTTTAATCTTTTCTTCAAGATCTTTTATTGTTTCTTCTATCGTTTTAATATTACTTCCATTAGATAGGCGCTCTTTTGCTCTTTTTTGGTCTTCTAAAGCAAATATATCCCAACTTAATCTATTACTATTAATCCTTCTAACAAGTTCCTGCGCGTAGCACTTTAAACTATATAGAATAAATGTAGCTAAAAAGTGAAGAAGCTCCGCTAATATAATTTGCTTTAAATTTTTAGCTTTCTTTTTTAACTTCGTCCTTTCATAAAATATACCTAACAAGAATGACAAGAATGTTATCACTGGGCTTACAAATTTAATAACATCACCAAGAAAACTAAGCATTTTTTCAATCCAATCCCTCATCCATCTCCCTCTATCACTTTTATCTCCTCCTCCGTTAAGCCATAAAGCTTATAAACAAGCTGGTCTATTTCTCTTTCAAGCTCTTTGACTTTTTGCTGTTTTTCTTGGCTGGTTTCAAAATCGGGGGATTGGGTAAGCGTGAGGATTTCTTGGACTTTTTGGACTATTTGGTCTGCGAGGGGTTGGTTTTCTTTTGTGATTGGGGGAAGAGAGTAATTCACCTCATACATTTCATTTCTCACTTTATCATTCCAAACCATACAACTTTAATACTTTTTCGTCAAGCTCTTTCTGGATTTCTTCCAATCTTTCCTCAGCTTCCTTTTCACTTATTTTTCCAGAAAATTTCTCTTCCTGAACTCTTTTGGCTCGGTCAAAGATAAGTTCAAATTCTTTTAATTGCTCAGGAGTTGGTATTATTATAGGGAATTCTTTTGCATCACCAGTAGTAAGATGCACTGTTATATTTAAAAAGGTATTTTTGTATAATCCAAAAAAAGATGAATTCATTAAACATATAAGATATTTATCACTAACCATTTTTGGAATTAATGAGATAAATGTCATAGCCTCTGTAGAATGTACGGATTTTTCTTTAATTCTACATATTATTTTTGTTCCAGTAACATTGTTCCAACAAAAACCCTCTCTAAAATAAAATTGATAACCTTGCCATCTTGCCTTTGGGTCTGTTTGTAAAACTCTAACATTTTCCCTGCTCCAATCTATATAATACGGCGTTGGTGCCCACCAGCGATTGCCGTCTCTATCTCCTTTATCATACGGAACAAATGTTTTATCTCCGCTTATTCCGTTTAACTTTTCATCATCACTCAAACTATCCACATCCGCTATTTCATCTTTACTAACAATCCTATAAAGCCAGCCTTGACCAAAAATATCCCTTCCGTATTTTTCCTTTAGATCATCAAACAACTTCCTAATCTCTTTTTCAGATAAACTATTAAGATATTCCTCTACATCTTTTTTAGACTTTAGGTTGCTGAGTTCCTTTGGATTTTGAGTTTTTATAAAATTCCAAAGTTTCTCGGGTCTTTCCTTTCTAACTTTTTCAGCCCATTTGGTGCCTTCCAATACACCAATGTATTTGCCGTTATCACCGGTCTGTATACCTACGCCGCCTTCTGTAATCAGCCCAAGCAAAGTTATATCGCCTGGTTTTAAAGAATTCCTGTAGTCATCAAGATATTCTTTATACTTATTAATCTTTTTACTGTCGGATATAAATGGCCACCATCTATCTAAAAGCTCTTTAACCTTCTTTCCAAGCTTTTCATAGATCCTTAAATTAAACTCCGTTGGTATAAAGAACACATTATTTGCAACGTTTTTATAAACTTCATCTTTAACTTTATAAACTTCCTTCTTATCCAATCCATTTCTTGCATCTATAAAAAGTATTTCATAATCTTTAGCTTTTGTTTTTTGAACAATAGTAATGCAAGTGTCCACCATAGAACTTTCAAAAGGATTTGCAGTATCTACCAACCGTAAAAGTTTATTATCTAAAATTAGCTCCCTTAAATTTTTCTTTGTCTGAATAGTCCAAAAAGTTTTAGATGAAATAAACGCCAAAATTCCATTTTCTCTTAAAATTTCAATGCCTTTAAAGTAAAAATGATTATACAGGTCATCAGAAAAGCCGTAAAACTTTTGTAAAACTTTTTTAAAATCCTCATCAACGCCTTTTGTAGATACATACGGCGGATTTCCAATCACTACATCAAACCCATCTACCACTCCAAACATCCACTCGGGGTCAAACCAATCTGCCTTTGCGGTGGGGTCCAAAATGTCAAAGCTTGCTATTTTTTGGGCATCTTCCTTTTTATATTCCTTTTCCAATATTTTTAATAGTTCCTTTCGCAACTCTTTATCTCTATCTTCCAGTCTTTTCTTTTCATCCCTGTTTCTGACCCTAAAATACCTCTCCCTAACTCTCTTTAATTCGTTCTCTATTCTTTGTAGCTCGCCACTTCTCATTATTAACTGTTTTCCGCTTTCCAGACCTATT
>JBMSAU010000111.1:0-5263 GCA_049414625.1 Thermodesulfobacteriaceae bacterium | reverse complement strand
GCGTGCGGGCAGGGGGAAAGCATAACGACCTGGAAAATGTAGGCTACACCGCAAGGCATCACACCTTTTTTGAAATGCTCGGAAACTTCTCCTTCGGCGACTATTTCAAGGAAGAAGCTATCCTCTATGCCTGGGAATTCTTAACCAAAGAAATAGGGCTACCAAAAGAGAGGCTCTATGCAACGGTCTTTTACGAGGATGAAGAGGCGGTTTCCCTTTGGAAGAAAATCGCCGGCTTTTCTGAGGACCGAATAATAAGGCTTGGAGAAAAGGACAACTTCTGGATGATGGGGGACACTGGTCCTTGCGGTCCCTGCTCAGAGATAGTCTATGACCAAGGTCCAGAGTTTTCGTGCGGAAAGCCTGATTGCCAGCCCGGTTGCGATTGCGACCGCTTTTTAGAGGTCTGGAACCTTGTCTTTATGCAGTATGAAAGGACAAAGGATGGAAAGCTTATCCCTCTTCCAAAGCCTTGCATAGACACGGGAATGGGGCTTGAAAGGATTACCGCTGTACTCCAAGGAGTCCCATCAAACTTTGACACCGACCTTTTTGCCGGGATCATGCAAAAGATTTCTGAGCTCTCTGGACGAGGATACAAAGAAAGCCGAGACACTGAGGTTGCCTTCCGAGTGATTGCAGACCATTTTAGAGCCTCAGCCTTCATCATCGCAGAGGGCATTATCCCCTCAAACGAAGGGCGTGGCTATGTCCTTCGGAGGATTATCCGGAGAGCTGAACGCTTTGGAAAGCTTCTTGGTCTAAACGAGCCTTTCCTTTACAAGCTTTTGCCCCCTCTTATAGAAGAGTATGGAGACATCTATCCTGAAATCAAGGAAAATGCCCCCTTGATTGAGAAGGTGCTAAGGCATGAAGAAGAGCGCTTTTTAGAGACCTTAAACACCGGGCTTGAAGTCTTAGCAGAAGAGGTTGAAAGATTGAAAGAAAAGGGAGAAAAGACTGTTCCTGCTGAGCTTCTCTTCAAGCTTTACGATACCTATGGCTTCCCCTACGATTTAGTGCGGGACTATGTGCTCCCCCTTGGGTTTAGCTTAGACCTTGAAGGCTTTGAAAGGCTTAGGGAAGAGGCAAGGGAAAAAAGCAGGCAAACCTGGAAGGGCGCTTTAGAGACCTTGCCCTTTGCCATAAAAGAGCTTATCTCCCAAGGAGTGAAGACCGAGTTTGTAGGCTACGAAGAATTCTCCACAAAGGCTAAGGTCCTTGCCCTCATAGATGATATCCTCGTTGTGGATAAGACTCCTTTTTATCCTGAAGGTGGCGGGCAGGTTGCTGATGTTGGGCTGGTAGTGGGAGAAAAAGGAAAAGCCCAAGTTGTGGATGCTCAAAAGGCATCAGAGCTTATCCTTCATAGAATTAAACTTCTTGAAGGAAGGATTGAAGTCGGCGATGAGGTTGAGCTAACCATAGATGTGGAAAGAAGAAGGCGCATCATGAGGCATCATACCGCAACGCATCTTTTGCATTCTGCCCTAAGGCAAGTCCTTGGACCTCATGTGAGGCAGTATGGTTCTTTGGTTGAAGAGGGAAGGCTCCGCTTTGACTTTACCCATTTTTCAGCCCTAAAGCCTGAAGAGCTAAAGAAGGTCGAAGACCTCGTTAACCGCTGGATCCTTGAAAACTATGAGGTTGAGACGAAATGGATGCCCCGTGAGGAGGCAGAAAAGTTAGGAGCCCTCGCCTTTTTTGAGGAAAAGTATGGCGACATCGTGCGGGTTGTGAGGATTGATGATGTTTCTTGCGAACTCTGCGGAGGAACTCATGTTAGGAGAACTGGCGATATCGGGTTTTTCAAGCTCATTAGCGAAGGGTCTGTAGCAAGCGGAGTTAGAAGACTTACCGCCATCTGCGGAGACCTTGCTTACCAGTATGTGAGAGACCTTGAGGATAGGCTTGAAAGATTAGCAATCCTTCTTAAAACATCTCCTCAGGACCTGGAAAAGAGGGTTGAGCAACTTCTAAAGGAGATGGAAGACCTTAAGGCAGAGTTAAAGAGGTGGAAGGGAGGAAACTTAAGGGATGAGTTGGCAAGGAAGCTTTCTTCTGTGGTAAAGGTTGGAGAAATCTCGCTCTTTGTTGGGTATGTGCCTGTGGAAAAGATGGAGGAGCTTAGGGAGTGCGGAGACTTTATAAAACAAAAGCTTGGCTCAGGGGTTATCTTTTTAGCCTCAGAAAAGGATGGAAAGATCCAAACCATCTGCATGGTAACCAAGGATTTAAGCTCCAAGGTTTCAGCAAAGGATATCTTTCTTGCCCTCTCGAAAAAGATTGGTCTTAAAGGCGGGGGGAGACCTGAGCTTGCCCAAGGAACCCTTCTTGAGAAGCTTGATGAGGAAAGCTTAAAAGAAAAGGTATATGAAGCCATAGAGGAGGTGCTTCGTGGAGGATAAAAGGCTAAAAGTTGAGGTCTACTTTGCTCCGAATTGTCCGACGAAGGAGCAGGTAGAAAGAAATTTGAAGGAAGCTCTTGAGATGGAAGGGATCCCCGCAGAGCTAAAGATCGAGGTTTTAGACCCCGCTGAGGCTGAGAAGAGGGGATTTAGGGGTTCTCCAACCATAATCATAAACGGAGAAACCTTTCAGCCCCTTGAGACGGGTGGTTTTAGTTGAAGGTTCTTTTTTGACGAGCAGGGCATGCTCGTGAAAGTTCCGACGGTTAGCATGCTAAGAAAAAGCCTGAGGGAAGCGTGGAACTCTATACTCTCAGCTGGTTAGAAAACATCTTAAAGGCTTACGAAAGGGATTACGAGGCAGAGGAAGTCATAATCGTTGGGGATAAGCAGATAAACTTTAAGCCCCTTATTTTTGCCATAGCGCTTCTTCATATCTTTCAAAGACCTCTTCTTTACAAGCTTGAGCCCATTGAAGAGCTTTTAGATTCTCTTCGAGAGCGGTTTGATTTTATGCATCTTGTTGACCTTTTGCGCAAAGAGTTTTCCTTTTGGTTTAGGGAGATGGTTCTTCATCGCGATTTTTCTCACGCAAAGTATGACCAGCTATCTCATGAATTTCATCTTTTGGAAGAGATTGTGCAGAAGCAGGTTCAGATTCCTTTGCTTGACGAGTTGAAGAAGCTTTGCATGACCTTTGAGGAGGCTGTTGAGGAGAAGAAGGAGGTTAGCGAGGCAGATAGGAAGAGGTTTGTTCGGCTTGTTAACTTTTTTGTTCGGACAGAGGCTATAAAACCGAGCAAAAGTTCTGAGCTTATTGAGCGAGCCGAGAAGGCAGGAAAAACCCTTGACCCCTCTTTCGCCCCCCTTTTCTCTCAAAAACCCGAAGACTTAAGAGAGAAGATGTTAGAGAGTTTTAGTCGGTTTGTGAATGAGAGGGTGGGTAGTCTTATGGGATAAGCGGATATTAACAAGGACTTAATTTAATATCAAATTTATCGTTGTAGTTACTTGAAGTACTTTAACTTCTAACTAATTTCCATGAAAAAAGAATTGATTGATTTATATTTTCATTTTCTGGCTCTAACAATCCTTTCCCCTGTCTACCAAGTTTTTCAAAAATCTTTAACAAATCTTCTTTTTCTAAATCATAAGTTTTACAAAAAGATAACGGAATTTCAAGATATAAAATAATATCTTTATTTGTTAAATTAGATTGTTGTTCTACAGCATTCCAATCAAAATACCAAAGAGAGATGGTACCATCTCCATGACCTAACGAAGCATATTTTCCATCTGAGCTAAAAGTAACTGAATAGATATTGTAAAACTTATCATAAATCTTAAGATATTCTATTTCAAAATTTTTTATGTATTCTCCAGTGTTTATATCTATAAGTTTAGGAGTATGACCACATGATAAGATATATTTACCATTTGGACTAAAGCAAGCGCAATTGATTCGGTCTTCCTTTTCTGAAAAAATTTTCACTCTTTTTTCTTTCTCTACATCCCAAACTATAAGTGTTCTACTATCACCAAATAATATAAATCTATCATCTGGACTATAATTAACAAATTTAATCAAAATATCATAATTTTCTGAAGTACTTACACATTTTCTAGTATCTATATTCCAAATTTTAATCGTTCCATCAAAGCTTCCTGATACTAAATATTTACCACTTGAACTTACAGATACTGAAGTAACAGCCCCTTTATGTTCTTTTAAAATTTCTATACACTCCCCAGTTTCTACAGCCCAAAATCTAATTGTCTTGTCACTGCTTCCTGATATAACAAATTTACCATCTTTGCTAAAACATACTGAATTTACAAAGCTTTCATGACCTTCAAAAGTTCTTACACATTTTCCTGTTTTTACATCCCAAAGTTTAAGAGTTTTATCATCACTTCCAGATAAAATATATTCACCATCTGGACTAAAACAAACAGAATTTACGCTATTTGTATGTCCTGTAAAAGTCTTAATTGATCTTTGTTTATGTATATCCCATAGTTTTATAGAACCTTCTTTACTTCCAGACACTACATAGTCATCATCAGGACTAAAACACACTGATAAAACACTTGTATAATGTTCTTTAAAAACATTTACAAACCGAATTTTCAGATTTTTTGGTAGAGTTAAAGTAGAACTTGTTTGTAATTCAAGTCTAAACTTCTCTTTGTTTTCTTCTAAAACTTCAAGCTCAACAAACTTAAATTTCAATACTACACTACTTTGAGCCATTTCCATTCCCCTTTTAATTATTTTCTATTATTGCTATTTCTTCTTCTGTAAGGTCATATAATTTGTAAACTAACTTGTCTATTTCTCTTTCAAGCTCTTTGACTTTTTGCTGTTTTTCTTCGCTGGTCTCAAAATCGGGGGATTGGGTAAAAGTGAGTATTTCTTGGACTTTTTGGACTATTTGGTCTGCGAGGGGTTGGGTTTCAGAGTTTAACTTTTTAATAGGCAATCTACCTAAATAGCTTTCATCAAAATCCATAGTCCTGATTGCCCTGTTATAAACAAACCAGTAGTAAAACCATTCCGCCAGTCGTGAGTTTATTATTCCTAATATGTATTCATATGGATATAGGCTATTAGTTAAAAAAGTATTCATTACTGTGTCCAGAGTCAAAAGTCCTTGCATATCATAAGTTGCCATTATGATTATCCTATCAAAAGGTTTCATAACATGGGCTACAATTCTTTGAGAGATTATCTTAGGTTTTAGTAGCTTTTTAACCCTTTTGCTGTTTAGTTCCTCTCGTGTAAGGAGGACTCTATCTAAAGGTTTGTATATTATGTATTTACCTATATTGCTTCCTCTAACTATTTCTATGCC
>JBMSAU010000110.1:0-94403 GCA_049414625.1 Thermodesulfobacteriaceae bacterium | reverse complement strand
ACAAATCACACATCACAACCCGATAAACATCTATATGGTAGAGAATGTCCGACCCTTCTACTCTAAAAAGTATCTCAAGAACCAATGCTGCTCCTTCATTTGCGAAATGATTTTCTTTTGGGTTTTCTTCCACTTCCACCTCATAATCATTAATAGAGTGCACAATCTCAAAATGCTTTCCATACGGTGGAACAAACGGAACAAGCACTTCCTTCGTTCTTGCAAAACCTAAGTCTCTTAGTATTTTGTCAAGTTTTTCTTTCGTCATAGCTTCACCTCCTTCTTTAGTGTTTTCGGTTATGTTCTTAAGTTCTTCCATCTTCATGGCAAACACCTCCTTTGTTATATTTTCACAACGGGTAGATTTTTTAGCTCCTCTTCAGCCATTTCTCTTGCTTCTTCCCACAAAGCTTCCTCTTCATCTTCTCTGTAATAATCGCTTAACCGCTCTGCCCATTCTTCTGTTAGCCTCTCTAAAGCCCTTCTATAGGTTTCATATACGTTGTTATACCAAAACAGATTCTTCCTACCATACTCGTCAAAATACGGAGGAAACTCAATTTCACGACCGCCTACTGCATCAGGAACAAAAACCCTTTTCCCTTCCAGTTTTTCAGACAAGAAAACGCTTTTTCCTACTCCGGGCGGGATGCTCCAAAATTCCTCGTAATCCTCCTCATCTGTAAATTCTACGATGAGAAAGGTATGAACACGATTAGCCGCATCGATTGTGCTCCAGACCACTCTTAGGTTCCTCATAGCTTCTCCTCCTTCTTGGGTTAGCCGTTGCTTTTTCCTCATGGCTTCACCTCCTAAAGTTTTAATTTAATTTTATACAACTTTATAAAAGTCAAGAGGACATATTATCATATACCTGTGCTTCCAAATCCTTTATCACCTCTTAATGTCTCGCTTAATTCATCGGAAACAATAAGATTTGCTCTATATACTCTACTCAATACTGCTTGAGCAATTCTATCACCTCTTTGTATTGTGAATGGTGAATTGCTTAAGTTTATCAATATAATCTTTATTTCTCCTCTATAATCCCAATCTATTGTGCCTGGGCTATTTAGAATCGTTACTTTATAGTTTAATGCCAATCCGCTTCTAGGTCTAATTTGTAATTCATAACCTCTAGGCAATTCAATCATAATACCTGTTGGTATTAATCCTGTCTCAAATGGTGGTATTGTTATTCGATCTGCTATTGCAGCATACAGATCAAATCCGACAGCTCCATCTGACATATATCTTGGTATGGGTAATGTTCTAGCATGAGGTAATACCTTGATTTTAACATCAACGGGTTTGTTAAATAGTTTGTTTAGAACTGTGCTTACTATATTCATAGAATAAATTTTAGACTTGTTGAGCAAAAAAATATTGTTTATGATGATAACGATTAATCAATACTATCAAAATACTCGCTGAAAACGAAATTTATTCGTAGAGGGAGAGAAAATGGTGCTTATCCATCCTCCAGATTACTCAATAACAAGGTCTCCTCCAGACGGAGGAGAGATTTTGAAACTTCCTCTTGGAGTCTTAATGAGTATGTCTGATGCGTTTTCCAAAATGAAGAGGAGCATTTCCATAGGAGAAACTTTTCTCATTGAAAACCAGAAAATCATTGTTTTAGCCTCTACGGTAGAAACATATTTGGGTAAAAGAAAACGCACTAAGTATCTATCGTTCTCAAGTGTAATCATGCAACAGTCCTTATCATACTCATCTTTATAAGCAATGTAAAAGTTCGTGGAGTCATGTAAACTATACATCACAGCTTGAAAAATTAGAAGTTGTTTCAATGTGCACTTCTTTCCGTATGCTACCACCTCACATTTCTTAGCATCCTTATTCCTTCCTCTGAATTCAAACACTACCATAGCACCACCTCCTTTCTTTGTTTTAACCTTCTACTGAGTTATATATATTATGGGAAGAGAGAGGGAGAGCTAATGAAATATAATTTCGTTAGACACCAAATTCCATGTCCATTCACAAGTTTCTATTCTTATAATCTTCTGTTTTTGATTCAGAATTCTTTCATAATCATCGTTTAAATTGTTTACATCTACGACTAATAATTCACCATTCTCAAGGTGAATTTTTAGAAATCTGTCACTTGTTAACTTTTCCCTGTCCATATTAATAAATTTAGGTAGATTTTTATTCTGATCTTAAAATGATTTTTTTGTTATTGTTTTTTACTAAATAGATAACATGCGTAGTATGCTTAAAGTATATTTTACTCAACCTGTATAGCATAAAGATCTTTTAAGTTGCGATACATGCCCATATAATCCAAGCCATATAATACCGCAAAGTACTTCAGGGAATTTGCACTTAGATTTCTAGCAAATCTACTTGTAAACTAAAATCTCTTTGAGATCAATAACTTTAACACTATATGGTTGCATACTACAGAATCTATCATCAGCTTTATATGCAACATATATATACATATCATCAATAATGGTGTAATATAGAGGCATAAATGTATTTGCAATAACTAGCTTATCATTTTCTACATCATAAACTATTTCTACACTTGCTCTTGGATATTTTTTTACTGATTGCATAAACCAATTGTCAATGTTCTCGTAATCAATAGTCTCATATATATCAAGCAAAGCCTGACTATCAATCTTAATGTTTTTGTTTATTTGTTCTGCATTTGGTATTATTCCGTGATGTGCTACATAAAATCTATTGTTTGTGTAAATATTCGGTCCATTGTATGTATTTGTTTCTGTTTCTGGTATTGCTCTACTATGTAGTAATAACAACTTAGTTGGCATATGTAAATCAACTAATGTTTTGAATGTATCATAATCTTTGTTATGTATTAAGCTAACACTAAAATCATCATCAACAATCAATGCACTGTAATTATCTCTACCTTTTGTTGGCAATATATCAAGCATATAATCAACTAAATCAGGCTCCAAATAATTCTTGCTGTAGGATAAAACTATGTTACACATGGCTTGCTCCTAAAGTAAGTCCAAATTTCTCAAGTTTTTGTTCTAGTTTCTGTTTATCCTGTAATGCTATATCCAAGAGCATTTTAACATCTTCATAACTTACCGGTTGAGAATCAAAATCTATTTCAATAGCATAATCTATGTGATCTTTAACTTTGGCTCTTTTGAATGCTTCTATTCTAAATCTACATGAGTTACATACTCCACATGCTAAATTGTTAATAGGATAATAGCAAGATGTTGAATTTTTGAAATCTGCTCCAAGATATGTTCCAAGCTTTACCAATTCTGTTTTTGTGAATCTTATTGTTGGACTTATGAAGAAGATTGGTTGCTCATAGGGATAGTATGTAATAGCAAGAAACATTTCATTCAAATTCTCAAGAAATCTATCTGTGTTATCTGGGTATGCTCCCATTTCACTAATATTGAATGCAAATGATACTATGTTAATGTTTAATTTGCGAGCATATTGTGCTCCTATCAATGCAAACTGTAAATTCCTATATGGAACTAAATCTACAGGAGCCTCTCTGCCATCAGATACATCTACATTAATATCACTATTTCCATCTGTCAATTTTGAACCAAGTATTCTATCACTAATTTTATGTGTGATTAATTTTAATCCATTTGCAGAAGCAAATCTTTTTGTAGATTGTAATTCAGCTTCTAATGCTTTTTGTCCATAATCAATGAACAACAATATAGGTTCAATCTTGTAAATATGTTGTAATATGCTAACATTAACAACAGAATCTAATCCTGAACTGAATAGTACAATTGCTTTTTGGTTAGTTACGTTTGTCATAATGATAAATTTAGTTTACCTGCTAACAATGAGTTGTCAAAATAAATCCTCCCTCTTTTTTTGTTTGGTTTTCTGAGACTATGGACTATAAATTTAGCATAAGTGCAATCAAACTATATCATAATTGCAATAATGTAAAATGCAAACTAATGATATAGAACTGCAAAAGGAAACTTGAAGATTTCTTCTCTCTTTTTGTTTTGTTGAACATTCTATAAGTAAGTTTAGGCATAGTGAATAAAACTTTTACTACACTATAGCTAAACTATATAGTAAGTATATAGACGATACTTATTATGTATGATACATATATCTTTTTTCTATTGTTTTCTTTTTTTTTATTGTTTTCTTTTTTTCTATTGTATCTTTTTTTCTATTGAATCTTTTTTTTCTATTGTATCTTTTTTTCTGATAATCTATCTATTTCGTAATAACGTTATAGATAATATGTATACTGTACTGTTATTATTCCGTTCCGATATAGTAACAATATTTATAGCTTATTTATCCTCTATACGTTATGTATATAACATATTATACTAAATATATAATTTAGCATTGCATAACAAACAATGAAACAGAAAGACAAAACAATTAACAGATCAGATACAAAACGATACAATAGTTTCTATGCAATCAAATTTTACTTTTTTGTTCTTTGCAATAGAAATTAAACTATTGTGACTACAGATTATAAAGAAAAACTATTTTCTGTTTTTCGCAAACATATAATACTGTATTCTGTTATGCTATAGATCATAATCTGTTTACAGAGAAATATTTCTTTTTTTGTCTATTGCAATAGAATTCATTTTATTTCAATACAACTGTATTTGCAATCGTATTCACAGAATCTTTCTGTTAATAGATATTTAGAAACAGTATATCATATACATTTGAAATGTTTTCTGCAAACAAATATATTAGACTTACATCTATTGTTTGGAAGTTTTAATGCAATGCGATTCAAAAACAGTAGATAAGAAAGCAATAAGATTTAAGAAATGTATTGTGTACAAAAAAAGTGAAATATTCACTAAGTTCACTTTCTATAGTATGTGCTATCAAATGTATGTTGTAGCTATCATTTTATGTTTTCATACGAAAGTTTTGATAGTAGCATAAAAAAGATAAATAACATCATAATCTTTTTGGAGTCTGAAGGAAATAAAACAGAAAGCACAAATTTAAACAATAATGAAAACAGTTTGAAAAACAATGATTTAAGTTTAACGGATTTTAGTTTAAATGAACAAGAAAACAGTTTAGAAAACAATGATGATAGTTTAATAGATTTGGATGCAGAGTTAGATATAAATAAAGTTCAATCCAATATAGATGATATAAATGCTATCAATGTAAATGATATAGATGAACAACTATATAAAGAGATATTGCTCTCAAAAATAGATTATATTGTAACTCTGATACAGATATTACATAGGAAACTAATAAATGATCTAGAGAAAAAGTATGTGTTAAAATTCTTGCAAAAAGAATTAAGTAAAGTTGTAACTGCTATGAACAGCGAAACCAATATAAACAATGTTTATGAATATCTTGATGCTATCATTCAGAAATTGGAAGCATTTATTGCAGAGCAAATAACAAAAAAATCTAATAGTACTGGTTAGGTTTTATTTTTGTATACAATTTTAACTCCATCTAGTTTCTTTATATCTTCTGCGGTTAAATATTTGATGTTTTTGGCTTGCTTTCTATCAACACCAAGATAGATAGAACCGTTATTGAACTCTATTATTTTGTAGCGGTGTAATAAACGTTTTAGTTTACTTAGTTTTGCTACTAATTCTTTGTCCTGCTGTAAAGCTTTAATTTTTTGTTCTGTAGCAATAACATCAAATGATATATTGTTATTCTTTTTAGTGTTTGTTTCTGCATCCACTCTTGGTGTTTCTTCATTATTATTGTTAGCAGACTCTAGGTTCAATTGTACTTGTTTGTTTTCTGTATTACTCAATATGTAAGCAATTATACTTGGTAAAACAAGGTTAGCAAAAGGAACAAATATAGTTATTGCTACTGAGAGTAAAGAGATATCTGTCCATAGTTTTGTAGTTGCAGTCATAACTAAAAACCAAACAAATGCTCCAAATGATAAAGCAATAATCTTTAGAATTAATTTACGATAATAGATAGCTGCAAACGAAAAGTATGCTGCTAATAATTCTACACCTAACGCTAATGGTATTGTCTGTAACGTATGCACAGCAAAAGATTTAAAAACATAAACTAGATCTACAAATATGAACATGAGTATCAGTGTGTATATAGTTAAGCCAGAAATCATAAAGAATTTCTGCATTTTAGTTTAGCTGATAAAAACAAAAAATTATTTGTTAAATAAACTGCAATTGCTTCGATATTTACAAAACCTACATAGAGGGTTTTTTCTTGGTTCGTATTCTGATCTTAATACTTTATCTGTAAGCTTATTAATAGTCTCTAATACCTCCGTCTTATTTTTTTGTTCAGTATTATCCACTATCCTTACATCCATATCAGCAAATGATACATAGATAAAATATGATTTCTCTACATCAAATAGAGAGGTATAAATACTTAGTTGCCAATTATAATCATCGTAAATATATAGATTTGATAATGGTTTGCTAGTTGTTTTTAAATCAACAATTGCATTTGATAAAATAACATCTGGTGTTAACTTGAGTATGAATTTATCATTTTCAAACAGATAAACACTTTCAACATCTATTATTTTTTGATTTAAACTTAGTATGGCTTGAAATGCTTTCTTAGCTAAATATCCATACTCTATAGAGTCTTTAAATAACTTTTTATTCTCTACATTATTTGTTTCTTCTAATATCTCAGCTATCGTATTATCAATAACTTCAAGTAGTAATCGATTTGTGCTTCCGTTTAAACCAAATAGATATAATCTCAGTAAGAATTCAACTGCTCTATGAACAATAATTCCGTGAGCTAGAGCTATATTCCTGGGTAAGTCTAGTTTTTGTTCTTTCTGATCAATGATAAATAGTTTGAAATATAATGGACATCTCTTATATGTAACTAATGAGTTTGTTCTCCAAAATACCTTGTTATTTTCCAATATGCTAAATCCATTACTTTTTCTATCCAGTATTCTAGGGATATTCATAATCTCAAATTTAGCTGTTCTGTCTAAACATTCATAATCAAGTAATTTATACAACTAAACTAAAATTATAGTTATGGGTTTGCTTGTTGAGAAATACAGACCAGATTCACTCGAGCATATTGTACTCCCTTATTATGTAAAGGAGAAAATAAAACAAATGATTGATAGCAAGAATATACCAAATTTGCTTTTGTATGGTCCACCAGGAACAGGTAAAACAACCATAGCCAGAATAATAATCAAAAACATTCTAAACAATGAGAAGAATGCTCTAGTATTGAATGCTTCTGATGACAGAGGCATAGATGTTATACGTAACAAAATTACTCCTTTTATATCTGTTAAGCCTGCAAATGATAATTTTAGGATTGTATTCATGGAAGAAGTAGGTGCACCACAGGGTGGCTTAACAATGGCAGCACAATCAGCATTATTGAATATAATTGAAGATAAGCATACTTATGCTAGATTTATAATGACAACAAATTTTCCTGAAAGATTATTGCCATCCTTAAGATCTAGATTTGTTCAAATAAAAATAGAAGAAATGCAAAAAAATGATATGCTTGATAGATTGAGATATATATGCGAACAAGAACAAATACAATATGATGATCAACAATTAATGAGAATAATAAACACTACATATCCGAATATGAGAAATGCTCTACAACTATTAGAAGGATGTATTGTGCAGAGAGCAAATGTTAAGTTAATTGATGATAATCTGTTAACAAAAGCAATAGCTGAAATTTATAGTATTAATAGAATTGAACTCAGCAAACAATTCATAGTTGCATTATGGAAAAACAGAAAGAACTTCACAAAAGAAACAATCAAAACTTTACCATTTGTTATTGATAGAATTGAGGATATTCCTATTGAAACTGTTATGCAATTACTAGACAAGAAAGATGAACTTGAATTGATTGAGATGATGATAGATTTAAGAAAAAAGAATAAAGATGCTAGCTTGATAGATTTGATTGCTCAGATACTTAATAGTGAGTAGTTTTTTGTTTTATAGTTTACAAAAAAATCAAACTCCTTCGGGCCAGGGCTCAATGAATGTTAATGAATCTGGAGCAGGTAAATCATTTTTTACTGGTGGCATTTTCAATAATCTCTGTTTCTTTTTGTGTATGCTCTGAATCATCAAAAAAACTTTTACTTTAACAGAATATTT
The DNA here is from genome assembly GCA_049414625.1 of Thermodesulfobacteriaceae bacterium. Taxonomy (GTDB): domain Bacteria; phylum Desulfobacterota; class Thermodesulfobacteria; order Thermodesulfobacteriales; family Thermodesulfobacteriaceae; genus WYEG01. Next base: position 86,271 of record JBMSAU010000110.1, on the reverse strand, counting down.
TTCAAAATTGATTCATTTCTCTTCGTGAAAGAATCTATCACATTACCATTGTAGAAATCCTTTAGATCATAAATTTTAGTTGTAAACATAAACTTATTGTAACTTTCTAGCAACTTATAACCTATCTCAAGATTATCCTCTGTGAATGATTTTAGTGATTTGAAGAACATGCTTTCTGATGGAACATTATAAATCATGTAGTAATAAATGTCTTTCAAAATGTCAATATCTGAACAGTGAAGAAATATAACTAATGGTGATAACTTTTGTAGAATAGCTATGTTTTCCAAAATACTATTGTTATCAATATCATCGTTCAATCTAAGTTTGAAATAATGAATGTTATAAACATTAACGGATACAATACTTCTATACATTACAAATGAATTAAATTTCATTGCATTTCTTGTAATTTTGGAATATGTCTCAATAAATTTTTTCTGTCTATCAATTATTGTTAAATTTTGTAACTCACATTCATTATATTTGGGTTCTATAAATACAATCTTTTTTGTATATTTCATAAGTTCATTGAATAGAAATGATTTACCAATTTTTGAAAGTCCGTCTATTATTATACGCATGGTCTAAAATTTAGAGCGGTTGAATAATTTGATATATTGTGATCTCAAAAGCATAAGTTCTTTATGCCTTATGTTCCAGGTGCGACAGGATTAAAGAAATCAATAACAGAACCAGACATAATACCTACAACAAATTTTGCATTTGCTGTAATAGAATTACCAAGATTAGTTCCAGATGTTAATAGAGATTTATTTAACTACATAACAAAATATGGTGGTGATAAAGATTTTGGTGTAAAATTAGCTGCTAGAACCATATCTATTTCAGACTGGATACCGAGATCTACTTATGCAAAGCAACAAGTGTATGGTGGTAGATATGCTATATCTGCTCCTAAGCATGAAGAGCCAGGAACCATAACCTTACAATTTCTGGAAACAAGAAAACCTTCTGCTAGAGATTTCTTCTTGCTTTGGAGAAAAACTTGGGATGACTTCTCAGGCAAAGCCATATACTATGATCCACCAAAAATGTCTGGTAGATTAACAGTCTATTACCTAATACCAGACCTATCTGCAATAGATTTGAAAATCATATTCTACAATGTTTACCCAGAATCAATATCGAATGATGCTATAGCAGGAGACGTATCTGCAACTGATTTATCTCAGTTCAGTGTATCGTTCAGATATGTAGCAGCAGTTCCTTGTTTTAATCCAAAGTGGGATCCGAAAGGATTATATTATCGTGATAAATTATTCCCTAGCGTCGCTAAATGTTAGTTTTTTATTTTTTGTAACAGCTGTTGGGAATATGTTTGATTGGCTAAAAAAAATCTTTATGAGAGACAAAACTAATGATTTTGTAGATGAGGATATAGATCAAGAATATGAATTGGAAATGGACATGTATGACAATTTTAAAAAACAAATTTGTATGGAGATAGTAGAAAATTATTGTATAGCTAATGCTTTGGCTCTATCACAATTTAATGATACAATAGTCGGTAATTTTGTAGATTTTGAATCATATGTATCAAACGAGATAGTAAGATTAACTCGTAACTTTAAAAATGTTATAAACGAGGAAACATACGATATTTTAATTGAATGTTTTGGAAGTGAAGCACTAGTTTTAGATCTCATATACACAAAACTTCTACATTACTACATGGTCTTTAGATTTGGAGTTGATTTAGAGTGAGCTACTCCCACTTCTTGCTTGAATTCTGCTAAAATCTATCTACAAATTCAAAATCGGATATAAACTTCTTCTTCGTATTTATTAGTATGTTAAACTTTATGTAATCATTTATCTGATCATGATAAATTATATTTTTTTCTCTTAAAGCCATGATCTCAGGTCTGTATTGATATATAGTGTATGAAGGTAAAGTGATAACCTCTTCATTGTTTAAGTCAAGGTATATTTGCATTTCTGTGAAAAGCATTTTGACTTGAGCTAACAAATAAATGTTTTATGCTTTGCAGCTTAACACTTTTATAAAGGAAAAAGTAGAAGAACCAAAATTTGATCCGCTAACAACTATTATTTTTGTTAAGGGTAAAGCATACACAAAAGATTTAATCTTTATTAATAGTTTGAATAAATTAGTAAGTAAAATTCCCATTGAGATAATTAATAGTAATAGCTACAGTTCTTATTTTGTTGCTTGGAAGTTAGCAAGTAACAACTTACCCTTCTATGTGTATGTTCTACCAGAAACAAGAACAAGCACAGTAGTCTACTACAAACTATCAATAAGTAATCAAACTATTGCATACTCAATAAGAACTTTACCAGCAGGTCTTAACATAAGAGCAAAGATATTATCATCTCAATTAAGATTGATTGATTACACAAATCACAGAGATATCACAGATGCATTTTTTATAGATAGGGAAAGTTTAAACAATATAAACATAAATGATTTGGATGATCAAGCTTTAACTTATACAATTGAGGTGATTCAGTTTGAAGATTTATTATATAACTTATACAGAACATTAACAACTGGTTATGATATTACATTTATAGTTTTACCTGAACAATTAGATGCAGAACAAATACCTATTATGGATGATTGGCTAAACAAACTATACTATGAATATAAGGAAGTTTACGGTTCTGGTTTTGTTGTTTATGCTTCGCATCATTATCCTGAAGTGAATCAGAAGGAATACCTATTTGCTTTACGCAGACTAGATAATGATTCTTTGACACATGAAGTCTTTCAATTTAATTACCTTCCTTACTTTAGAGATAAAGATATTTTATTGTCTTACATATACTATGCTCTGTTACTACAAGCAAGATTACAACAAAAAACTTTAACAGTTGATCATGCTGATTTTAAGTATTTAATTGATCCGAATACAAATACAACTCAGTTAATTGCTGAAGATGTATTAACAGATTATCTTTACACACACAAGCACAAATTTTATCAAGAATACTTCATAGCAGGAATATCTATTTTGAAGAAAATATTAAGAGTCTATTTATTAAGGGCTCTACATTCGCTTAGTATAAATAAGGTTTTGGATGCGCTTAATGCATTCGTAGATGATATAAATTTGTATCTGAAAGAAATTGTACAAGATTTTCAAATACTAAACATAGAACATGTGGAAGCACTTGGTTTAGTATACATTGAACTTTTGTTTACATTTAATATCTACAATAGAATAATTAGTGTTAAATTGTTTGTACATATTGATAGAGATAAACTAACAATTAGTGTTTAGCACTCAGTCTAAATTTTTGTTTATGTTTACAAAAACAGGTAGATTTGTAGAGAGAAAAATTATACCCACTCAAATTAAAGTATTGGATAGTATATTAGGAGGTGGAATAGAAGAAAGAGGAATAGTACTGATTGTAGGAACTCCAGGTGCAGGTAAGACACAATTATCTATTCAAATTGCATCACAATTTAAGAAGCAGGGTTATCAAATATTCTATTTGGACACAGAAATTGCTGTAACAGAAACAAGAGCTAAAGCATTTGGATTAGATTTGAATGATCTCATACAATATGCTCCAACTATAGAAGAATTGGATGAAGCAATTGAATCAGAATTATTGCCAAAATTACAAGATAAGAAAACTTTGTTAGTTATAGATAGCATATCAGCACTATCAACGAAACAAGAATTTAGTTCACTAACAGATAGTATAGCACTAGGTATAAAAGCAAATCTGTTAACCAGACTAATAAACAAACTGTTTAGATACAAAATTGACTATAATCTAACCGTTGTTATAACTGCTCACATGAAAGAGAACATAAGTTTAACTCCCTTTGGATCAACTGGATTACTAACAATAAAGGGAAAATACAGGATACCGGGTGGAGCTGCATTACTGTATGCAGCAAATCAAATGCTGTATCTAATAGCAAAAGAAACAAAAGAGTTAGCAGGTAATGTTCAAATAAGATTCGTCGAAGCTGGTATTATAAAGAACAGATTGTTTACTAGTGGGAAGAGTATAAAAATAGCATTCTCTGACAAATACGGGTTCTTTGATTTGCTATCATCATTACAATTTCTAGTTGATTATAATGTAATTGAATCAAAGCAAGGAAGATTAAAGTTTCCATTTACAGACAAAGGTTTATTAATAAAAGATGTTATAACTCTATACAAAAATGATACAAAGTTCAGAGAACAGCTTGATAATTTAATTAACACTAGTACATACGAGATATTAGTCAAACCATATATGTTTGAAGATAATGTTTCTGATAGTCAAACAGAAATGGACATACTTGCTAATATGCAGAATACTGAAGATGTATTATCAACAGAGGATATAGACACAAACAAAAAAACAAAAAAGAAAAATCATCAACTTGATGAATTGGATATAGATATCTAATTTTTTATGCAACCAGGCTAAATTTATTAAAATGAAAGAATTAGTTAAGACGGCAACTAAAATTGGAGCATTCTTTATTACGATTGATGATAATATTATGTATGCTTACAACAATGATTTTGTATTAGTCGGAGCAAATGATTTTCTACCCAACTGTTCAATTGTTAATTATGCTCCACTACAAATTCTTGAGAAAGATGCAATCAAAAACATTGCTGTAAATTATGGTTCAAATGAGTTAGTAATTGAAACAAATTTTGGAAAGTTTAAATTCACTGTAATGAAAAATGAAGATAAAAATGATTTGCTCAAGAAGATTATAAACCTATACACCAACAATATATACAACTATAGAATTGATACAGGTATTCTAAGCAAAGTCTATGAACTAACTTCTGTTATGAAAGGATTGAATGTAAACATTGAAAATGATAAAATAGTATGTTCAACGATTGATTTTGAATCAGAAATATATCTGGATGCAGAAACAAAATTAGAAGTTCCATTAAACACAATACTTGACTTTGATCCGGAGGTAATCGACATATATACAGATGATGAACATACAATATTGATTGGAAGATATGATAGCTACAGTTTATTTAGATTAGTTTAATTTTTTTTACAACCAATCTAAATTTATAAACATGGAAGTGTTTATATACGACAAGGAAGGAATTCTAAATTACGATTTGATTTCATCCATTATGAAAGAATTAATACCGGGATCTGTATCAATTGAAATTATGGTATTTAAAAATGATAACAATTATCTCGTACATTACAATTCAGATGTGATTAAATTACAAATAACTCCAAAATTGTTTTATGTTCCAGTGAAATTTATTCCAAATGAATTGGAAAAAGGGAATAAAATTGTTCAATTTTATATGCATGAAGTACATCCGAAGTGTATTTTGAAATTAAGAAAAATGAAGTTTTAACATTTTTTTGCACCTATGCTAAATTTATCACTATGGAAAAGTATTTAAGTCCAACAAAAATATTTAACGAATTTGGAGAAAGAAATATTGATGCCAGATGCATCATTGGCGGAAATACAACTAACATTATGGAATTGAATAATCTCAAATACAATTGGGCATATGATTTATACAGAACAATGGGATTTACAAACTTTTGGATACCTGAAGAAATATCTATGAATGATGACAAAAAACAATATGAGAAATCACTATCAGAAGCTGAGAAGCGAGCATATGAATTAGTGTTAAGCTTTCTAATTGCTTTAGATAGTTTTCAAGTTGTTAATTTGAAAGAATTCACAAGATATTTAACCGCTCCAGAATTGCATATGGCTATAACAGCACAGGAATTTCAGGAAGCACTACATTCATATTCCTATCAACTAATACTTGAAAGTGTTGTAGATCCTATCAAAGCAGATGAGATATACAACTACTGGAGACAAGATGAAATATTGAAGGAGCGTATAAAAGTCATAGCTGAAATTTATGATAACTTGAGATTCAATCCAAGTATTGAAAACTTTGTTAAGTCTACTATTGCAAACTACGTACTTGAGAGCTTATACTTTTATTCTGGTTTTGCATTCTTCTATACACTTGGTAGACAAGGCAAAATGTTAAACACAGTTCAACAAATAAAATACATAAACAGAGATGAGTTAACCCATGTTACATTGTTTCGCAATATAATACTTAGCCTAAAGGAGGAGCAACCGGATGTATTTAAAGAACTTGAGAAATGGATTGTTGAATACTTTAAATTTGCTACATATCATGAAATTAGATGGGGACAATATGTAACACAAAACAAAATATTGGGTATAAACAATGATTTGATTGAGAAGTACATAAAATATTTGGCTAACTTGAGGATAACTCAATTAGGTTTCAAGCCAATATATCACATAACAGAGAATCCATTACCTTGGATTGATCAATTTAGGACAATAAACAATACCAAAACAGATTTCTTCCAAAAGAAACCACAAACATACGCAAAACGAAACGAATTAAAATGGTAGTTTTTTTTACAATTATACTAAATTTTTTGTTATGCAAGATCAACATAAGGAGATATCAGCACACATATTATTTGGACAACATGAGAAAGCAAAAAAATTCTATCAAATCAAATATGCAAAGGATGATAACTTTTATGATATTGACGATGTGGATTTATTGCCTGTTTATGGAGGCGATAAATTAGCATCAAATTTTACCAAGCTTGGCTTAAAGGAATTAATGATGAGCTCTGAAATCTATAAAGATAGATTGCTAATCTCGTATCTAACCGATGGTAAATATTTTAGTCTCAAATTATACACAATGAGAGTTATAAAAAATACTCTGAAATTGTATGCTAGCAGAAATCACATATTTAAAAAGAAGTATTTAATAGAGTTCTGGAAGCAAAAAATGATCAATTTATCTCAATAGCGAAATCTTTTTTGATAGTTGAACATTAAGCATTGTTAGATCTTTGACTATATCCACATTTAGTTTTGTATTAACCTTATCCAAACAAATCTTAACCATCTCCGGTTCATGATCAATTAGCCACATTAGAAATTTAATCCATTCTTTGTTAATATTAGCTGCAATCGTGAATATTGCCATCAATTTCTGTGATCTATGTAATGAGTTCCAATATTCATAGTGATTCTTTAATCTATGATAGTCAACATTATATTTTAAGAATGAGTCAAACTTATCAGCTACAATTGGTCCTAATAATCCTACCAACAATTCTCTCCTAATTTTTGTATCAATATTATCTTTCATTTCATTTAGTAATATTCCAACTCGTTCCCATGTTCTTGGTGATGCAAAATTAACATATCCATCGTCATACTTTGGATCAACATCATATAGCAAATATCCTGGATGTTCATGTATAAATGCGGCAACATGTTCATTGAATGAATTAGATGATGTATACCACTTTAGCCAATCATTAGCATCTACTTCTACATTAACAATTATTAATCTGTTTCTCAATGGTTTTGGTAATGTTTCCGCATCTTCCGAATGTTCAATTTTGTTACCAGCTGCTACAATTTTCAAATGACTCAATTTTATATGACTACCCAATTCCTTCGAATCAAGTAATGAATAGAACAATGTTCTTATATGAGGTATTTGAACATTCGTTATCTCATCAACAAATAGTATACCTTCGCATTTCTGTAATACTTCAAATACCTCTACAGGAAATAATTTAACATATCCATCAACAATTTTTGGAAATTCTATGATATCACTATTAAAATACGGAGCAATAATCCTATAGTACACATAGTATTTATCTGGATTTTTCAATATCTCATCTGCTGAAAATTTTTCATTCAGATCAACAAATATTTTATTTTTCTTTTCAGATTCTGATATTGCAATCTGTTTAATAATAGATGTTTTACCAATTCCTGGAGGTCCCAATAGCAGCATTCGATCAATATTAACTTGTAGCAAACTACTTAACTTCATAACAAAAAATTTAGACAATTTGTAAAATAGTTATGGTTTCTCAAACTTAATTGTAGATAGTAATGCTTGGAATTCTGCATCATCTAAATTATGTTTGTAGTATGTTGTTATCGAATTTGTATCATTTATTCCTCTAGATTCCATACATAAATGTCTCATATAAGTTATTACCACTATTCTGTCTGATTCAGTAAAATACTTTAGCAAATCAAATAGTCCTTCAGTATATAGTTCCTGTACAATGGGTTGTCTTGCATATAGTTTAGCGATACGTGATAATTTTGATAAGCCAATGATTTTGTTTTGTGGCTTGTATCCACACCAGACATTACCTATAATGGGAGCATAATGATGAGCGCATACACTATATACTTTAATAGGTCCAACGAATAGCAAATTTTTGCTTTTGTTTATGCTTATATCTTCATCTTCAAAATCTAATTCATTAATTCTATCCTCAAAAGTTTTGATAGTTAGCAGATGCTTAATACATTCTACATCAGAATCAAAATTTTTTCTATTAATAGCAAATTGCATAATCTCCATCCAGTATTTTGATATTCTCTCTGCAGATTCAGTAAAATGATTTGCAAATGAATCATTTTTTGTTAAATCTACTAATTGTTTTGCTATACTCAAGAACTCTTTCATTTTGATAAATTTAGCATCGTTGCTCTTAATAAGACTTCATCCCTAACCGTTGGATACATAGATTTTAATTTTCTAAACATCGGTAACAAATAAGGATCAATTTTTATTGTATCTTCATCATATGTATTTACATTATACATGCAATACATAATTCTTCTCATTCTGTCAATTGACGGTAGATTCATGAAATCGAGTATTAATTGATCTAAATTGGAAATTTCTTTTTTTGGAACTTTGACTTTCCTCATTGTAAAAAATTTAGACAATTTGCTAATTTGCCGCAAAGTTAGTATCTAATACCTCTAACAAATTAAATTTCTTTTCAAAACTTATTTTTAGATTAGCTATTTCATATTCCTCAGTTTCGTTTTCTGTTATTTCTAAATTAACTCTAAACGGACCAAAGATTCTAAATTCTCCGATTTCCATAAATGGTTTTGCAATGTAAAATGGAACTAGATTATTTTGTTTTACATGTACGATATCCTTAACAACATAGTAATAACTACCTGTATACAATCTTAAACCTTTTTCTAAGTTGGAAAATTTTACTCGTTTATTATTAGCAACAATTTCTGTGTGATCTAATCCTGCAATCAGAAGACTATCTTCATCACTAGTACTGGGTTCCATGCTACAAATAATGAATTTATCTGCATAAACAACATTAAAGGATATGTTCAATAGGTTTCTAGGTATGGCAAAGTTCCTCATGTTTTAAAATTTAGCTTTATTGTACACAGTTTAGCATATGATTTACAATATCCAAAATGTTACTTTCGCTTTTAATAATTTTTTTGAAAGGTTCAACTATTATTCTAGCATACGTATCTAAATCGTGTTTGTTATATGGTATGGATAAATAATCACAAACTTGTTTTGCAAATTTTGTTTGCAAATACACACTCGGTGGTTTGGAAGCAAGATATTTTATTTGTTCGTAATCACCATGTTCAACTAAATAAGGATGTAGCCATATTTTATGTTTTGTTGAAAAGCAACCTAAAAATCTCATTGGTGTTACTCTTAATGTAGTTGCTATATCAATCTTATTTTTTATGCATTCGTTTTGTTTTAACATTTGTCTAGTTTTAATAATATCACGAATCTTGTAAGCAACAAAATTGAAAACATGTAAGCCTCTACCTGTGAAAGTTTTTAATGTTAATCCTTTATTTGGTTCTCTAATTTTAGTGATGGTTTCTACATCCAAAAACAAGAGCCATCTAAACTCATTTTTATTAAACTTAAACAAAGGAGATATTTGTAATTCAAGTAATCCTTTCTCGATCTGATGTATGCGATCAAATATTCTTTGCTCGAAGTGTTTTAATGATTTAGTTGCAGGAGATTGTCTCATGTTATATTTATAAGTTATGTAAATCATTTTTACTCTCCTCTTTTTAGAGGAAGTTGTAAGGTAATAAACCTTGATAACAAAGGTATCTTCATTATTTGTATGTTGAATTGATTCGCAATAAGAGTATGCAACATACCATAAATATTACTTAAAGTCCATAGCAAATACGGATGTATTTTATAGGCACGAGCAAATACTCTTGTTACATCTTGATAGTAGTATAACTCTTTATCTAACTCGGATATTGATGAGAACAGATTTCCCAGTGTTGGTATGTAATTTGGATTGTAAACAAATTTATAGTTCAATCGTTTTGAAAACTTGTTTATGATTTGTTCTCTTTGTTGATCAGTCAAATTCGGAAACATTAATGGAGATATAAAGTGATGTAAAATGTAAAGTGTTATTTTAGCATGAACTTCATCTTTGATTTGACTAACATTTAGTCCTTTCTGTGAAAATAGAAAGTATTTAAACATCTCCAAGACCTGTTCCAAAAATATTTCAACATTGCTGGATAAATACTCTACTAATATATCAAACCTGTTGTTGATATTGTTATACATATCAAGCATCAATTTAATCTTACTAATCGGAGATAACAAAGCATCTACAGTGACTTCATCTTTACTTTTAAATATGATATATAAATCACTAACAATTTTGGGCAGTGAATTCAAGACAAATCTATCAGCTACATACGTAGGACATTGAACGGCTATAAATCTGGGTAAAACGATATCTCTAACTATAACTATTTTTCCTTGATCTGATAGAGTTGCTAAAAACTTGGCATAAAACTTTCCAAAATATTCTTCTAACTCTTTAACAGGAGTTACAATGTCAACGTTATATAAATCATACTTTGGAATGTAAATAATTGTTTTGTTAACAGATAAAGTAAATATGGGTATCCTAATTAATTTATTTTTTTCTGTTTCTGTATAGTTAACGGAAGCAGAACCTTTACAAGTTAGTTGGTAAAGTTTCATAACAGAAGTTTCATCTTTTTTTAGAGGAACTTTTTTGAATAAGTTTGTAATCTCTGAATTATCTGTGGCATATATTCTCTTAATATCTAGCATTATGTAGATGCTTCCAATACAAAACATTTATGATGGGTCAATTTTAAGAGATATTGATGATGAAGCATTAAAGTTATTATACTTTATCATAAAAACATTAAGTTTTCCAAAAAATGCTTTTATAATAGATTTAACTGGAGGTAGTTATTTATACAATTTGCTTGGTAAAACTCATTATCCTTCACTTAATGATTTTAGAGAGGATATAGTTCGTAACATGATTAACTATGGTCTAAGTGAAACAGAAGCTCGCGAACTCTTATTACTAATTGAAAGTATAGAATTAAATTTAAAGTATTTGCTTAAAGATCCAACAACAAATGAGTATGTTATCCATGATCAAGTGGATGCAGTAACTCAATCTGATGCTCTACCATTTTATGAAGTGAGAGTAAGAATTAATGGAGTAGATTATATTGCTCAGGTAGTTATATAGTTTTTTTGTTATCATTTAATTGAAACAGCAAGCAAGTCAGCTTATGTATACCCTAGAAAGCAGATTTGGAACTATCACTGTTTTCGGAAAAGATGTGACTTCAAATACAGATGCATTAATGAGTCAAGTTTATAAAGATACAATTATAACAAGTGACATTTGTTATTTATTTCCCTTAGATCCTATAAACATAAATTTAGGACAACTAACAACTATACAATCAATTCTACTAATCGGTTTGTTAACAACGTTGGATTTGAACAAAACTAAAGTTGAACTATCTGCTAGCAACGTATTTGAATTTTACAAGCTTATTAGGTCTGTTGGAGGCAGAGCCAGATATTATAACGATAAAATTGCTCAGTATATATTATCATTATCCGGTAATTCAGAAAAACTTAAAAGATTTGATACAATGGATGTAATAAGAGGAGTTAATGTTAATAAATTGGTTAGTAGCTTGAGGCGATCTGTTTTGGTAGGATTTTTAGCTGATAATGTAGACATTAGTCAGACAATAACTAATCGTTATAGCGATTCTGAATTAGATCTAGATGAACGGTTTGTTCAGTTGCTCAGACAATATGGTATATCAGTTTATCTAGGTAGTAGTCTTGCAAAATCTATAATCGATTTAATTGGAATTAATAAATCAACTACAACAAATGAACCAACATCAAATATACTAACTAATCTACCTGAAACTCTTATGGAAACAGCAACTCTAGCCATACTGTTATCCAAGTTAATTAAAAACATACAACTACCAAGAGTGTATACATCTACCTCTTACAATTGTCAATGCTCAATAACAATAACTTTGGTAGCAAATTCTACTAGACAATTTTACGAGAATATATTTGTTCCATCTTTATATCTAACAGGTATGACCTTGCAACAAGCTGGACCTGACTATCTAAATAGATTTGAAGCAACAAACAGGTTAATTAAACATATATTAGCCATATTACAAAACTATTCTCAATTATTTGCTGGTGAACCTCACTATGTTACACTCTTAGTTCCTGGTAAAATATTCATACCATTAGGAATTATAACAGATTTTAATTTACAAACAAGCAAAGAAACTTTTGCTAACGGATGGCCTAAAAAAGTAACTATCAACTTAACTGTCTCTGATATAGCAAACATAGTTGTTGCAACTAAAGATCTCAAGTATCTTGCTCAACCGACTTTACCGCTATTTACTGGAGCATATTTCTTTGATCCCATTAAGTATGTTTTAGAGCAAGATATATCTAAACTAGATAATGAATTTCAGTCTAGAGAGATTATGTTAGCAATGGGTCATCCAATTTTGAAGACTCTAACAAAGGATAGATTGAGCATTGAAACAGGAACTGGAGCTACTGGACCGATTGCTCCACCAAAAAAAGATACTTATACCAAACCAAATGCAAAAACAAGAATACCAATAAAAACAATCGGATGTAATAATTATGTAATTATTAATGGAGAACAGGTTCCAGTTAAGGTAAAGTATGAAAGAGGTCGTATAACAACCTACATTCTGAGAAATAACAGGTGGGTATTTACAGAAGATGATAATGTACGTAAGCAATTACAACAACAAATTAGTCGTTCTGGTAGATTATGTTTGGATGAAGTTTCATTAGACTGTAACGGAAATATTGTAACAACACAATATAGTGCAACCAGTTTAATATCTCAAATACCTAACATACTATATAACAACAAATTCAGATTTGCATCATCAGTTCCGTTAGATGTAAGACCTGGTCTAGGACATCATGCAGGTACTGATATACCAACTGGAAGTCCAAAAATAGATATGGGAACAAATATTATAAATAGAATAAGTCGCTATTTTGGTATTTGTTCTTTTGGTTCTAGAGATGCAAACTACATATTAAGAGCAAAAACTAGTGATGGTAAAATAGTTGTAGTTGATATGAAACATTATGAAATAAATAGAACAGAATACATATCCAGACTGTCTACAGGACATCACTTTCATATAGCAGTTCTTGAATATTATAATGGTAAGTGGGAATTAGTAGATTTGAGTAGAGTTGCTGGAATTCCCACACGTCGAATAGCACCCAACTAGAATGAGTAAAGATAAAATTCCTATTACTGTAGACAGTGATAATGTAACATTGCTAACAAATTTATCTAATTTGTATATCATTCTTAAAACAACACATATATTAAAACAGGAAAACGAACTTTATTGTATACCATTGTTATATTTTACACAGGATAGAGATATTGCTCTGGAAATATATGATTTGCTAGATAACGAAGAGACTATAGACTTACATGATGCAAAATATAGTAATGTTTATTACACTACTGGTATACATTATGTATGTGTATATTTGAACGAAGCTAATTTACAAAAAACAAATAGACCTTTGTCTAGGTTGTTATCTGAAGCAGAATCTCAAGATACTGAATCAGATAATTTAACCCTCAGGATCAAAGATAAAAATGTGTACTTGGCTTTGTTGTATTATCCTGAAGAACAAACGCCATTTGCTAGGATAGAAAATCTAACGTTAACTGCTGATATTGCAATGTCAATACTAGAGCAAATGGCAGATTGGCTTAACATGATAAATGGCTTGAATGGTCAAAAAGCATTTGACAGAATACAACAGTTAGCAGAACTACTAGGTTTGGATATAACTAGTGTTTATATCGAGACTTGGCTTGCTCAAACTTTAACTTGTAATGATGATGTATTTAAGTTGTATAGGAATAGTAATTGTAAGTATGCTAAAATGCTAAGATTTAAGCAAACCATAAAATATTTATATCCAATACGACAGTTGTATTTTGAGAATATCAAGTTAGCAATACCTAATTTACTTGTACGTAAACAAGATAGTATAACAGAATTTGAGAAATTTCTGCTTGGCAATATAGGTTAAAGCATAAAGCAAATGTATGTTGTTAATAGACATCTGGAAAATTTACTCAAACTAATAGAAGCAAATATAATTTCAACAACTTTTAACCTGTACGCAGAACATACAGATTACACCTATGACATAAATACACTCAGAAATTCTTATCGTCTTCTGTTTTTGGAAATACCTACGAGTCTGCTAAGTTCTTATACAACTTTGACTTTTGATAAGCATATTAGGTTAATAACAACACCAGAATATTATACACCTTATCTCTTTAGACAAGTCTATAATTTTAACTGGACACTAAATAAAATAATCTACAAAATAGTTTATCAAGATGTAATTACAAATACAACACAAGAGCATACTTTAGCTGAACTAAATATCAATAGTAGTTTGGATTATATTTACTTACCAATACTAGCACACCGGATATTGTTAAATATGGATACGATTCCAGTATTTTATGCTAATTCCCTATTACAACAAAACTTTTTAAGATTTCGTTTACCAAAAACAAATGCTTTAATAGTAGATTTGATTGTAGATTATGAACAAGATTCATCATTGTTTGCTAGAATGATGAGTAACAGATTTTTGAATGTTGAAGTTTATAGTTATGCAATTAATTTATCGAAAGCAAAACTAATTTCTGATTTTAATATGCTTCGTAACAGATATACATTACCTGTTGAATCAACTAATGAATTAATAACAATAAATCGTTCTGGCATAACCTATACTATTTTTGATATAACAGGTTTTCTTTATAATGAAGATGAAAACTTGATTATAGACATTATTATAAACAACAAAGTTAATAGACCTTTACTTTATCCAAGTGCTATTATTAAACCAATTTTAAAGATTGTTGAAAATGATAATCAGGTCTTAGCTCCAAACTTTTACTTTGAAAGCATATTAACAACATTTGGAAATCAAAAAATAAAAGTTTATCCTGCAACAATTCAAACTATCCATCTATCTTAATTTTTTTGTTAGTAAAAAAAATTATCTCACATATATTGTTACTGCAATACGTTCTATTTCGCGAGCATATCGTAGATTCATATCTATGCCTAGTACATTTTGTCTAGTTAATTCTTCGGATAATCTCAAGTTAACTTCATATTCCTTTATTAAACCACTTGCTACTCTTGGTTTTAGTAAGAAGTCTATGATTAAACTCTTGATGCTCTCCCAATCATAAGTTTCTAATTTATGTACAAACGGTCTTAGCAATTTAACTAGCTCTCTCTTAATATCAACAACATCCTCAATTACATACAGAAATTTACCGAGAGCAAGTGATGTAGTTCTATCAAGATCAGTAAATACACCATAGAAAGGATCTTTGTGAGCAAAGTTAATTCCAAGTTCTACCAGCCTTGATCTCTCAGGAACTGTTAATCTCGGTATAACATCTACTCCTGTTGGTATCGTAGCATTAATAACACCAGCAAGTGGTTCAATACTTTGTTGTTGTGCTCTTAATCTAGCAATATTTTGAACAACATATCTAAGATGAGGATATATTCTGCCA
Organism: Thermodesulfobacteriaceae bacterium; assembly: GCA_049414625.1. GTDB lineage: Bacteria > Desulfobacterota > Thermodesulfobacteria > Thermodesulfobacteriales > Thermodesulfobacteriaceae > WYEG01. The sequence goes on along the minus strand of JBMSAU010000110.1, from coordinate 70,416 downwards.
TCAACATCCTCAATTTTTGAATAGTAAGTTGCATGTAGATAATGTCTAGGTATAGGAGGGTTGGTTGAATCTAAAAGTCCTATATCTGTCCAGTCAAACAAATCAGCTATGTTACTCAGAACTATAGCACCAGCATTAAGCATATACTTGGATTGAGCCAAATCAACTAAAGCATTCCATACTGATCTTCTCTTTGTGTAGGGAAATCTCTCATCACAGGGATCAACAATGTATTTGATGAATATTGTTTCATCATCAATAAGTCCTTGTATTCTGTTTGGAAGTAATGTAGTATAACCATATACGGCTTCTACAACTAGATCAGCAAACAATGAGAAATTTACCAAACCTGTAAGCGGATCTCTTAATCCACCATCAGAACCACCTGCAAAATTCCATATTGTATTAGTTGAATACACTATGTCAACAGAATCTATTGGTCTTGTATTAGTATCTGTAATAGTATTCGTTTCATAATCTTTATACTTTATTATGTAGTTAGTCTTTAAGTATTCAAATGCTGGTTGATTAAATGTGTAAAGAGTATGATTAATTTGTGTTGGATATCCCAATTCATTTACATTTGGTTCAAAAGTAACATTATTGAATACCGCAACATTTTCAGTTTGTGTTCCTATAACTCTTTCTATAACTACATTAAATGTTTTATTTGTTCTAAGTAAAGGTAATGAAAATCTCAATCTATAGGTATTGTAATACATACCGTATTCACCAAATTGCGCAATTATAACTGCTTTGTTAGGTTCTGGTGGAGCATAAGTTGCAGATACAGGTAGTGATACGTTTCTATCATTAATTTCATCGCGACCAATAAATGTATTAGTAGAGTAATCTACATACCCATATGCCCATACATAGGTATCTGCATCATCCGGATCAGGAACAAGAGCTAAGGTAGCATTAGCTTTTGTAGCATTTCTTGGAAGTAATCTAACCACATATGCTGGTCCACCATTCCTAACATATTCATATGCATAAAGTGATGTTAATGGGAATTTCGGATCTGGCTGACCAAAAGTATCAAGAAATCTTTGAGCTGATGTTATATACACTGGTTTATTTGCAGGTCCTTTCTCTGCTACAATAAAGAATAATGCATTGTATTTTTCAGGTAATCCAATTAATGGTTCAGGTGCAAATACAACATTGATGTAAACACCAGGTGCAAGTTGATTTGGAATAAACATATTTCATTATGTGCTTTTAAAAATTTAGGTGAGAAGTCTCCATCTTGTAGAAGATGGAGTAGTTCACAACTGTTTATGTATTAGTAATACACAACGCAGCTAAATTTAGCTATTATGACGAACTGTAAATATGTTCACTGGTTAAATAATCAACAAAAAGAACTAATTGAGCATATTGTGCGCTATTTTGGTTTTCAAAATTTTGAAGATTATATGCTAACTTTGTATCGTACAACCGATAGAATTACAACTCAAATAAGACCATACGTTGACAACTTAAATGTTATCAGTGTAGAAAAATTTCGTCCTCTATTGTTTGATAAGATGCATACGAATACCAGCATAGTTCAAAAGGAATTAAAGGAATTAGTATTCAAACTTCATAAAACTCTTGATCCAAGTTTATCTAATCCAATTTACTATATGAACAGATGGCATCTTGCGGCTATTGTCTTACATGCTGATGTTGTTACGTTAGTAGATTGTGATAACAATCCAGTTATAGATAAGCTAGCCATACTTCGTAATCTTTACTTTATGTTTTCTGCTATCATGTTTATAGTTCAAGTAACTAAGTCTGTTGTAATACTTAACAAGCATGATCTTGAACAAGCCAGAAGACTATTACCCAGATCTAACTTATTACATCCAAGCAATTTCTCATCCATATCAGGATTATTAGAGTCAATTGCAGAAAGAAAGGCTCAATTAATATTAGTTGATAGAGAATCCAATCCGAAAAAAATACATAATGTGTGGACGGGTTATTTGCGAGCAAGAGTTAATAACTATGCTAACAGATTGAAAGACAATCTAATACATATAGCAAAAGAGAAGAAAATTACTAAAGATGAGATTGCTGAACGGGATTACAGTAGGTATTATCATGATGCAATAATTAACTTCAAAATGGAACCTGAACCAATAGACGATTTAGTTGATACTATAATCGAGATGCTCGGAAACAAAATATCAAAACAAACATTCAAACAATACATTCAACAATTACAAAAATTGAGTTATGATGAATTAAAAATGATTGTAAATAAAATCATAAGTGTAGTCGGATTTCCATTGGATGCTACCAATATGAATCAGATAAATAAATTATATAGTGTAACAATATCAATACCTAAGATTAGAGAGGATATATTAAGTAAGTATTCATTGCAAACGTATTCAAACATAGCAAAGCATTTAGTTTTGTATTTGTTTATGTATTTGGGTAGATCTCCTGTTAAAGATACTTCAAATGAAATTGATTGGTTTTGAGTTTTTTACAACTTGTCTAAATTTATAGACATGAAGGTCAGAGTAATCTCCATAGAAAAATTATCAAGTGTATTCAAACCAATTAAATATGATGAACAAATATATTATTGTACGTTAGTAGGTAGCAATTTAGTCGGATTTCCAGCAAATAAAAAATTCAAAATAATTGAGCCAATATCCAAAGATCACGTAATTGTGATTAAGAAAAGAGAGAATTTGCTACTAGGAACCAAATTGTATGATGCGAATGGATATACAGTAGCATTGATTTATTCAAACAGATTGACATCAGCTACAGGATTGAAAACATCTCCATACATAGCAGTGATAAAAGAAAATCATGCATTATATCTAAGAGAAATTGGAACAAAAATGGACAATGAGATAAATGATGAAGTATTGGAAAATGTCAAAGAGGAGATTGATAGGGTTATTAATGCAATTGAAGAACTAATGAGAAAAGGTGTCACATTAAAAAGAATTGAAAGAGATGCTACAAGATTCTGGGAACTATACAATAAATATACAACAGAAGCACCATCTAAAAAGAAAATATCCGAAATTGATAAATCAGATACAATAGAAGATGAATTGGATTTGGATCTATCTGATGTGACTGTAAATGTATCATCAGATTCAGATGATATATTACTATAACAAAAAAAATAAAACATTTTTTTTGAGCACCCATACTAAATTTACTATCATGTATTTCATAAACCTAAACATAGACAGTAAACCCATTTCATATCGCAAACAAGTATTAAACAATATTACAGAAGATGTTAAAAATACCATAATTTGGTTTTGTGATCTGATTGATGCTGAATTAATTGATTTACAAATTGAGGAAGAAGATCTCATGTCAACAGACGGATTAGTATCTGTTTATACTATCAAATATAGTTTGAAGGACAAAAAGGATGGAGCAATTTGTAATTATAAAACATTCATTCCTAGGTTTATTGGAAACTACATAATAGTTAATGGACAACGATATGTATTTATTTACTCAATCGCAGATAAGTTCTTGGATAGATTTGGAACAGAGAGTATGGATGCAAAATTATCTAATCTGTATAGGAAAGTAGTGTTTAAAAATATTTTAGATGAAACAAAACCAATCTTATATGAATCAAAACATAAAACATTACCTATATTGAACTTTTTGATATTGTATTTGCTCAAGAATGATGAAAGTTTAATGGAAAGTAATTTATCCTTGCTAGATTTGTTGTATATGGTTTTACAACAAACTGGCTTTCAAGTTGATATGCAAGAGCTAGATAATAATCAATCAAACATAGTAACTACTGTAACAAAAGGAAAGAAAGTTAAATATATAACAATACAAGAAACGGAAACATCTATTGTGTATACAGATACATCAGTCAATAAACAATTAATTGTAGATGTAACATATGAAAGCAATTATAGGAGAAGATTTGCAAAATCATTCAAGGACTACGGTGGAAGTAGGTTATTAGAAAGACTTATGGGTAAACATTCTTTTGAGATAATGACATTATTATATGGAGAGATAAGTGCTATATTTGATCCATTGGTTAGACAGGAGTTTAAAGATCCCTATTACTTTCTATTTACATTTGTTCCAAGCAATGACTTCTACAATTATATAAAAAATTGTGGTTTGTATAGCTCACTAAAAAGCAAAACAGTAAGATTCAAAACATTCTTATTGCATCCATTGGTTAGACAACTAATGCACTTGGTGTATGAGAGAATTAGAACACGAAAATTGCCCAGAAAGCATTCAACATCTCTATCCATTTTGTATAAGATAATGCAAGTTGAATATGTAGAGGATAAAATACATAATCCTATATCAGAAGTTATGTTACAGTTAAAAGCTACATATGCTCATAAATTTGCAATGAAGAGATTAAGTCACAAAATAAGACTTGTAACAGATATGTTGGGATACTTGGACCCTATTGTAACACCAGAATCAAAGAAAGTTGGATCAGTTAACTATCTTGTTTGGCAATTTGAGAACAATATCGAGTGAGCCGCTCCAATAGGTGGAGCTTCCTGCTTCATAGAGGCTTTCGCCTCTCCACAGGCTTAACTTCGGGCCGCTCCAGCCCTAGGTCCCTTGATTATCGGGACATTTATTAATATAGTCCAAAATAAGAACCTTGTCAAGTCTTTCGCAATTAATCTCCACCTTACGGAAGATGGAGACTTCTTGCGGAGGTGTGTTAAATGATAGCATCCAATAATAAAATGTTTGTTTTCTTACAGTATTATCTTTAGCATACTTGTAAAAAATTTTTTGCATTAATATTTAAAGTTGTTTACTCACAACTTTTTAGCAGAAGAACGTTATGGATAAAGACGTAAGACTATCAAGATTTTACCCATCTGACTCAATTATATCTACGAAAAGAATTTACAGTCTAGCAATGGAAATGGCAAATAAGAATGTTGAAGATGCCAAGAAAATAGTAAAAGAATTTTATTCGGATATAACTAAGGTTAATGCATCTAAAAATCCATCAGAATTTGTAGATAAAATATCAGAACTGGCAAAAAGAGCTTTACAAGGTGATAAGACTGTAATTGATTTAATATCCAATGCAATAGTAACCGATATAGTTGCAGAACAAGGTAATCTATCAGAGGCAGAAGTATATTCACTATCCAAAGCCATTAAAGTTTTGTATGAAAATAGTCTTAGGGCTATAGCTACAGAAAATACATCTGCTAATGTGATACCATACTTTATGTATTTGGCACCACTGATAAGGTTTATGTATCCAAGACTTGTTGCAACGCAAGTATATGATGTCAGGAATATGTCTGCTCCAGGTGCCTATGTTTACTTCTTCAGGTTTTATGAAGAACTAACTAACTCTACAAATCCTTATCCATTCTCATCCTATCTATCAGTAGACATGACAACTGGTAGACTTCTCAGTGGAGATTCTCTTGGCTATTACGGAACAGCTCCTGGGCAGGGTGTATTTGTTCCCGCTACAACTCCTTCTGCAGAAGAGATAATAAGAGGTAATGTGTATAACATTCTACGTGATGCTAACTTGTTGCCTCCTGCGACTGTTGCTCCTGACAATAAGCTTAGAGTAACACCTGATTTTAGAGTAATAGCTGTTCGTATAACTGATGGTGCGACATCTGGAACAATAAATGTATCTTCCAATATTGAATCATCTGGTGCTATAACCGGAGCTGGGACTGTAACTATTAGTGCCAATACCTACACTGTTAATGTAACTGGTAGAGTAGACTTCAAATCTGGTGATTTCACTATAACTGTTATAGTAACTGGTGGAACTGCTCCTGAAGTTCAAGGTATAGAGATATATGCAAGAGTAGCCTATGAAGCGAGAGATCCTGCTAGGAAGCTCAGACTTGAACTTGCAAGACAAACTCTTGCTGAAAACAGGCTTGAAAGCACAATACTTGTATCTCCCGAAATGGCTTTTGATGCTCAAGTTCTCTTCAATCTCGACATACTCGGCGAAGTAAGTAGCATACTATCTGCTATAATTGCACTTAACACTGATGCATTCCTTCTAATGAACTTGTATAATGCATCACTTGTTCATAACATAGAAGAATCTGTAGATATGACTGCTGCTGCTCTTGCTGCTTACAGTTGGGGACCAGGCATGTACGTTATGACTCATTTCCCTTATGCAATATCTAACCTGCTTGGTAAGATACTCAGGAATACACCTGTTCCCGAAGTAGAACCCATACTTGTGATGAATGTTGAAGATGCTTCACTACTTGTTAACATAGGTAAGTGGGTATCCGACCCTGTAACGAAAGCAGACCCATTCAAGATATACACCAGAAGCAAAGATGGATCTGAAGAATGGATAAAGGTATTGCCTACACCTATACTTCCTGTTGGTAGGAACTTACTTGTACTCAAATCCAAACAAGAATTCTTCTCTACTGCAATATATGCACCTTATGCAACCCATATGATACCTTATCCTGCAAATACTCTTGGTCAAGCAATGACTGCTGTTCATAGATTCGGAGTATCTGTAATCTATCCTAATGTAGTAGGTAGACTTATCGTTCAAAGGTAATTAGAAGCTCTTCATAATTGCCCTCTTCCTCCCTCTTTTTTTGTTATTGAACTTATTGTATTCCTATAATTTGACAAAAAAATGGGACACCCTACCCTTCTGAACAGGTTGATTTTCAATACTGTGAAGGGTGTCCCGTCAAATAAGGGACTTTCTAAAGCTTATCTGGAAAAGATACAAAGACCTAACACTGAGTTCTCTGTTCTACACGCATATTCAAAGGGAATGAGGACATGACGCAAATCATAATATGCCCTCTTGATTTTTATAAAGTTGTATAAAATTAAATATATAAATAAAACTTTAGGAGGTGAAGACATGAGGAAGAAGCAACAGCTAACCCAAGAAGGAGGAGAAGCTATGAGGGATCTAAGAGTGATCTGGAGTACAATTGATGCGGCTAATCGTATTCATACCTTTCTCATTGTAGAATTTACAGATGAGGAGGATTACGAAGAGTTTTGGAGTATCCCACCTGGAGTAGGAAAGAGTGTTTTCTTGTCTGAGAAATTGGAAGGGAAAAAGGTTTTCATTCCTGACGATTTTGGAGGTCGTGAGATTGAGTTTCCGCCGTATTTCGACGAGTATGGTAGGAAGAATCTGTTTTGGTATAACAATGTGTATGAGACCTACGAATATGCGTATGAGAGGCTTACAGAAGAATGGGCAGAGAGGTTAAGTGATTATTACGGAGAAGATGAAGAGGACGCTTTGTGGGAAGAAGCAAGAGAAAGAGCTGAGGAAGAACTGAATAACCTACCCGTTGTGAGAATATAACAAAGGAGGTGTTTGCCATGAAGATGGAAGAACTTAAGAACATAACCGAAAACACTAAAGAAGGAGGTGAAGCTATGACGAAAGAAAAACTTGACAAAATACTAAGAGACTTAGGTTTTGCAAGAACGAAGGAAGTGCTTGTTCCGTTTGTTCCACCGTATGGAAAGCATTTTGAGATTGTGCACTCTATTAATGATTATGAGGTGGAAGTGGAAGAAAACCCAAAAGAAAATCATTTCGCAAATGAAGGAGCAGCATTGGTTCTTGAGATACTTTTTAGAGTAGAAGGGTCGGACATTCTCTACCATATAGATGTTTATCGGGTTGTGATGTGTGATTTGTATATAGTCCATGCTTTTGTTGGATTTGAAGAGGAATACTTTGCAGTGTATGTTTGGGATAAGCAAGAACTTGAGACGATTGCAAAATTAGAGCTTGATGGAGGTTATATCTTCGTAGGCAGTCAAGAAGACTTAGAGGAACTACTTCCAAGATTAATGACAGCTTTAAATCCAGTAAAGATAAAAGTCTATTGACTTTTACTTCCTCAGGAGCCTCTCCTACGGCTCCATTTATAAATAAGGAGATAAAGGAATGAAGAGAAGCTATAAGAGACTCTCAACTAGCATGTTATCTATTTAGTAAAAAACAATAACAAAAAAATCACTTTAAGATCAGAATAAAAATCTACCTAAATTTAATAAACAAATAAAACCCACAGGAGGTAATAAACATGCAACAAACCGCATACTACCCAGACGATAGGGAACTCTGGTGGAGTTCCCGCCTTGGAGACATTAGCTTATACGTGTATCATACGGAAGAGCAGTGGATGGAATCTTTGAACAGTCTAACGCCTATCGTTACGATCTACGAGAGGTGTGATTGCTGGAGGAGATTTGGTAATGTACGCCATAATGATGGCGGATGGTATCACGACATCATTCGGTTGTATCAGATTACTCCACACATCTACTTGGCGACCCATGAGAATACCCGTGATGCTTTTAGCGCGAGTGAGTTGAGATACGTGGTAATCTTTGACAAGGGCAAACCTATCGGAAAACTGTCAACCTTGAAAGAGGGAGAATATGCAGAACTGTTGACAAAGGACGAAGCAGAAAGCCTGCTAAGGAGTTATCAGGAGGATGATAACTACAGAGTCTACTATGAAGACTGATGAGACCAGAAACATAGAACAAACCCTCTCCGCCCTCCCTTTTTTTTCATTGAGAGGGAGGGGACGGGACCAGTTAGGGTGATAGATCTGGAGGGCGATGCTATAGAACTAACAGCTTACCATCAGCTTACAGTCTTATCAAAATTCATCAGGAAAAATTGCCCGCACCAATAAGAAGCCCGTGCGGGCTTTATGAAAACTCTTCAATTTCCATAGGACTTATTTCAAGCAAATCGGATGCATAACTGGTGCTTATCAGTCCGTGTTTTACCGCAGTCAAAACAAGTTCCCAAAGAACCTTGGACACAGGTCGTGAAGTTCTGCTTTGTAGTGGCATGGCTTTTGGGCAATCTTTAGCATTTAGATGAATTTTTTCTCCCTGAAGGATGCGGGCATACTCATGGGCAATAAGCTGGTTTTGGTCAGGACAATCGGAATTCACGAGGATAAACGCACCAAACCTTTTATCACAAACCATGGCGGAAGAAAGTTCTTTGCCTAAGGACATCCTGATTACTGGGATACCCATATTCTCCAAGAGTTCTCCCAAGTTCTCTTGGTTATCTATATGGCGAGGAATTTCAGGCTTTGGAATGCCAAGCTTTTGCCTAAGCTTTACTATCTCCCTACACAGAAAAACAAAGCGGTGAAGCTGGCTTATGGTTTCAGGAGGAAAAGAGAGTTTTTTGGCTTTATCAAGAAGTAGGGTAAAGGCGGTTCCTTCGGGTTTATCTATCCCATAGAAGTAGCTATCAAAGACTCCATAGAGTTTGGCAAGTTTTCTCAAAAGGCTAAGTGGCGGGCTTTTCCTTCCGCTTTCAAAAAGCAAAATTTCATCCGTGCTAATTCCAAGCTTTTGTGAGACCTCTTCTGGCGTGTAGCCTACAGTTTCTCGTGCTTGTTTTAGCCTTTGTCCTATAATTTCCAGAGTATCCATGTCTATGAATTTAAGCTTAACTTAAGCCTTTTCAAGCTATGTGAAATCTTTGCTTGAACTTTCTTTTTTCCTATGACATTTTATAATTCCATAGCAAAAAAACTATATATCTAAATCTAAACTTTTTTGTTCGAATGCTTCAAAATCATCTATGATATCAAGTGCATCTATGTTTTGATTGATATTACTTACTACAAAGTCATTTTCTATGTTTTCATTATTTACATTTATTTGTTTTATATCAATACCAAGTAGATTTGATATTAACTCTAATCCGTATTGATATTTACTGTAATCCTTAACATCAAGATTTTTTACGAATGGTGCTATTCTATTTGTAACACTGCTATGCAATATATCATAGTTTGTAGTTATATAATCATCTCCTAAATATGAATGTAAACTTGGAACAAGATAGATTGAGATTTCATAATTCAATCCATATATGAGAGATCTAAATCCTGTTAAACTTTGATTACTAATTGCATACCCAAATCCTGTTAATAGATTTGGTCTATTTTTTAATACTTTGAGATACATGCTATTTATCATTCCAATTGCATCTGCTTTGTTGTCTAGACTGCTTTTAATAATATCTCTGGTTAAAGGTTGATTTGTAATAACATAACCTTTGTTTATTGTTACCGGAACCAAACCAATCAATGCATCTGTTACTTTACCATGCTCTATCGATTCTGATAAATGTGTAATGGATATATTACCTTCTTCAATGCCTTTTCTGTTTATCTGTGTAGCTGATACAACTAGTAGATTGTGATTCATAGCTATCTTTCTTAACATTCTAGCATTATAACCTAACTTATGTCTATGTTCACTTATGTTAGCAGGAGCATATAACTCATCCATATAATCTAACACAATGACAACTGGATGCATATTTTTTGATTGCATCGACAACACAATATTCTCTATGTAAACATAATCCACTATCTCATCTGATAAAGATATAATATAGAAGTTATCCACAGCTTGGAATAATTGTTTCAAAGGAGTATTTTTTTCTTTTGGTATTGTTAATGTGCAATCATTTAGTAATGTGTATAATCTGTTCCTGATCTGAACGCTAGTATTTTCCAGTGATATGTATAAAACAACTGGTTTTTTACCATACCAATCTTTATAGTAGTTTTCAAATGCTTTTAGGAAAACTGAAAATCCTACTGCCATGTTAAGTAATGTAAATGATTTACCCTGTCCCAATCCTGCGGCAAACAGATAAAGATTATTAACATAAAATCCTCCTAATACTAAATCTAGCTCTGGTATCAAACTAACCAATTTCAAATCAGATATTTCTGTTACATTTAATAAATCTTTTGCATTGAAGATTTTCTCTGTTAGCTCTTTATCTCTAACTTCATTAAGATCAGATAACAATTCACTAACAAGCATTTCAACTTTATTATAGTCATGTATTGGATGCTGGAGTAGTTGAATCTTCTCATATACCTTAGCAATAAATTGTATTTTATATAACCTATCCAATATTGTTGATTGCAATTCATCGAGATTTGCTACATCAAATAGTTTGTAATAAAACTCCAATGGCTGTGATAGTTTGAAATCATGTTCTGGTATACCCTTATTCACAAATGTATTTAACATTGATAATAAAGGTTTTTGCTCCTCAGTTGCAAGCATACTCCAATAGGGTAGAATGTTTTTGATTAAATCTAGCATCTTTTTATTTTGTAATGCACAGAAGAATGATACTTCAATCACATATGTTGATGGTTTCAATAACTCTAGCAAACCAAGCATGATTATAAATTTAGAGTGGATGCTAGAAACAACTAATCTAAATTTAATGTCATGGATATCAGAAACGCAGTAAGAAAGATTTATTTAATGAATCAGATTCCGATTGAAATCAGACATATGTTACAATTCATAAAGATTGCAGAAGCATCATTATCTGGTGTTCCCATAATAGTAAAGGATGATTGTATCATTGTAAATAGAAATGTAATAAAGGATGAATCTACATTATTAAAATATCTAGTTCATGGAGCAATGCATATAATCTTCAACCATATAAAGAGATATAACAATGTTAAAGAAATTATTCCACCTGATATTTACAACATGGCCGCTAATGCATTTATTAATGAGATCATATATCAGTTAGCATATAAGATTGATAAATTTACCACTACAAAAATTTATGCTAACAAAAATGAAAAAATTGAAGATATCAAAAAAATGTTTAAACTAGGCAAATCTTCAGATTTGGGAGATTTTCTGAAGAAAGATATATTCCTAAATGACATTGAAGAACTATTTGGTATTAGAATAGAAGATGCTTTAGCAATGACAATAGAACAATTAGCATATGAAATATACAAAAGAATGCAACAAAAAGAAGATAAAGGGACATCTATAAATAGCGAAAGCAATTGCAATACATGTTCTGTTAAACAAGAAAATAATATACAACATTATAATTATATGACACTTGATTTTAACAATATGATAGATGGTGAATTGATACAAGATGCTCCGGATATAACAGATGATATGAGACTCATTTTGATTAATAGAGTATTGGAAAGCATTAAAGATGTAGGAACTAACCGAGGAAATTTTGTAGAATTGGTCAAAGCAAAAGAACATTCACAATTCGACTGGAGGAAATATCTTGAAAAATTTGCTAGAGATTATGATTTATATGGTAAAAAAATTTATGATGTGAGAAGAACTCCTATGAAGATCAATAAACTAAATCCTGATCTATTGGGAACAAAATTTATGTATAAAGGTTATCCCAGATATCTTTATGCAGTAATAGATACATCCGGATCAATTCCAACAGAATTTCTCGAGGATGTGTTTGGTAAATTCTCAAAATTAATCAAGATGAGCAGAATAAAAGTATACTACTTTGATGTAGACTTTTATGGTCCAGTGATATTAAGAAGCAAAAAAGATTTTGAAAATATTGAAGTTCGTGGAAGAGGCGGAACAAGTCCCAAAAAAGTGTTAAGTCATTTAAAGGATAAAATGAATGATAATGATGTTATGATATTTATATCTGATTTTGTGTTTGATAGAAATGATATAGTCTTTATTCCCAAGAATTCACTTTGGATTAAATACGAAAGTATAATAAACATTAAAGCTGATAGAGATCCATACAAATTATTCTGATTTTTTTGTTTACTGTAAATAGTAGAGACAATCAATCAAACTTATATCTTTACTGAATTCAATAATAAACGGAAATTCAACTACTTCCTTACTAACTACTTTTACATAAACACCATCATCCTCAATCAAGTAGTTATCTGGTTTAGTGCTTATATAGTTTTGTCCCACATAAGTTAATAAACCCTGATTTAACAAACTTCTATACTTTGCTATATTATCTATCTTTGTATGCATTGTATTTGTTCTAATTTTTTGATTTCTATTTATATTAACAACAGGTATTAGTTTTAGTTTATCAATATCTTTGTTCATATAGTTGATATATGTTTCCAAATTGTTTGATAACTTAAGTTTATAAAACTTAGTTTTGATAAACTTTATCTCATAATCTACTATCTCAAAAACATTATACCTAACTTCAACAGGAATACTACCTGAGAGATAAAGTAAATTACCTAGCTGTATGATCTCTGCATTTGCTATATGCAATAGGTTAGAGTTATTATCCAAGTAAAAGTTTGTTCCTATCTTAATGAAATTCTCTGGGCAGAAAATTTTCATTAGATTTGAAATCGCTTTTCAAATAAAAAAATATTACATTCTGACTGCATAATAGGTATTGTGGTTTATTTGTAAGTCTCTTATCTCTGTATCTGTGTATGGTAATAGCATAGCAGATGATACAAGTCTATACGATTCATGTATGTAAACTAACAGATTATCTTTTAACATATTTTCTAACTGTTGTATATCAAATGCATTTTTACAAATATGATAGCATATGGTTTCACCTCTTAAACATAGAATGTATGGTAGATGAGTAAAAGCTAAACTGGTATCTGATGTAGAACAAACATAGGTATTTGGACATGTGTCTTGTAGACGAGCAAAAGCTAAACTGGTATCCGATGTAGAACATACATAGGTATTTGGACATGTATCTCTTGGTTCTCTTGGTTCTCTTGGTTCGGTCAAGCTCGATGCATTATAATAGTTTACGAGCATAAACTTATTTGTTTGTAAGCTATCACTTGTTATAGCCGGTGTTATAAACAATTCTTCTATTGTACGATCGAACATTTCTCTAACAATATACTCAGAGGTAAAAGGTAAAGCTAAATTCAGTTTAAAATCTATCTCATAGTATCTGTTTGTCGGGATATGATGTATATGAAAACTGACTTTACCTTCTAGCAATGCTTTAATAGTTGGCTTATATATATATGTTAGCTCTCTGACTAAAATATCTCCATACTCTGTATCGCAGCTAATATTGATTCTGTTTAGAACTTCATTGCTCATAATTTGATACAAACCAGGTCCAATACGTAGCAATAAAAATGTTAAATCATCATATTTTATTTCTTCCTCAAATGGTAAATCAGCATCTATAATCCTATATCTTGTTTGCGGACATATGTCGAACTCATATAGAGTTATGATTTTTTGTTCCAGAGTATCTTCTAACTCAATATTGTATGATAGTACACTAATTGGACTTATGAAATGTTTCCGTCTTTTTGTTCCCAGATAGCTGTATTTCCATATACCTGTTAAGGTTTTGTTTCCTTCTCTTATAGTAGCTGTACATAAATTTTGTATGTTCTCTGGTAAATTATATTCAACTTTAAAACTATCAAAATCATAAACCAAATCATCAATGTAGTTTGAATAGATTTTGCTTAGAGGTATTTCTTCAAATTCGTAGAATGCTAAGGAAAAATAATGTAATTGTCTATCCAGTTCAAAATTATTAGGTAGTTTGATAGCATAAACGTTTATATCTATACCGTTAGCTTTGGCATTACGTAAAACAATATTACCACCGAACAAACTATTTCTATTGTCAAATATAGTATCATATGTATCTACGTGCATACCTCTTGGATAAATGGATGCAAATCGAGTTATTGTAGCAAGAAATGATTGTATGTTATATAAATCTTTGTTCAGATTTTGATTATCCATAAAATTGATGTAAAGATTAGCTAGCAATATAGGGCGCTCTAACTGCTTTTTAAATTTCTCTGATATGATATCATTATAAGGATTAAAGAATTCTCTGTGACGATAAACTTGTGCTCTAATTTTAACCTGATTATTATCAAATAGTAAATTGGTATCAACAGTTTTGATATAGTATGGAGTAACAAACCCATACAAATTCCTTATGTAGTTTTGTTTAAATACATCATCTATTGATATTGATGTCTCGTGTTCCAAATAACTTGAGTTCGCTAAGCCAAATAAATATATGTAGAATTTATCAGTTGCTTGTACTTGTTGTTTGTTGAGAAAGTCTTGAGTTAACAATAAAAAGTAGACAAAAGGTTTATTTGCTTCTAGCTGATAGTAGTCTACTCCCTTTTCAACAACGTAATGTAAATTTTTTATCTGAGGATAGTTACTAAAATACAGATTGCCAGGTATTAGTTCACTATTTTGATATCGTAATACAACGTAATTATTAGCATAACTAATATCTAGAGTTTGTTCTAGATTTTTAGCTATTGTTGTCATATCATCAAACAAAAACCTATATAGATATAACCTATCAAATTTGTAATCAGTATGTAAATTAGGTAGTTGGTTATTGAAGTAACATGTAGCTATATGAAAGCCAGGTATACAATCAACTAATGCGAGTAATGTTTTATTGTATTCATGTAGTTTAGTATCTTTAATTCCAAAAACACTTCTTTCAATGAGAGTATCTGGACTATTGTTAATATTTTCATTTGAAAATCCAAATGCAAGATAATTATATAAACTAACAAGAGTGTTCTCTTGCATCTTATTAACCCGCTGAAGCTAAGCGCTAAAATGAAGTATAGCAATAGAAAACAAAAAGGTAAAAAGTTTGAAGACAAGATTGCAAACATACTACAAAATTGGTTAGAAGAATGGAGCAAAATAAAACCTAACGATGATCAACTAAAAGTTAAGAGATCAAGATCGTCAGGTTCTAGCAAAACAGATAAAGGTGATATTGATTTTGGATTATATTATCAGATATTTCCTGAACTTGTGGATATAGTTATTGAATGCAAGAAATGGAAACAATTTCATAATCCCATTAAACAAAAGTCATTAATAAGAAGATTGTACAATCAATACATTTCAAAACATAAAGACAAAAAGATGTTTCTAGTGATAGCGGGTAATAGAAGTCCAATATATGTTGTTTGCAATATGATGTATATTAATGTTAGTGAATATGTAACTCTATTTGATGATTGTGGGCTAATATCTTTAAATAATTTCAAACAAGTGTTATCTTGTATGCTAAACATTAATAGCAATCAAAAAACATGCTAACATTGTTTTTACTAATATTCACACTCATAAATATTTCCTATGCAAATGATTGTAGATCTCTAGCTAGACATGTTCAATATTACACAAAGATTATGGTAGCTGATGATGCTCCTTGGTGGTACGTACTTGGTTTAATTCAAGCGGAAACAGGATGTAAATGGAGAACATCTCTAGACGGACTTGGTTCTATTGGTTTTATGCAATTAACTCCAAACCTTATACCAAAAGAAGTTATAACTCAATATAACATTTATAGCTATACAGGAAACATACAAGCAGGTATACATTATTTGTTTAATATCTTGCATGTTAAAAATCCAAGTGCCACAGAAAGCAGAGAGAAAAGATTATGGTTAACGATGCAAATGTATAATGGTGGTAATTGGCCATTAATTGAATGCAAAAGAGCTAAATCTTTTGATCACAGTGTTTGTTATGATCAATGTATAAATTGCAAGAACTATGGATACACTAAATGCAGAGGTAAAGTTTGTGTTTGGAGAACTGAACATGGTTGCAAACAATACAGACATGCATGTGACATAAATTACAGTTACTCACAAAAAATATACAAGTACGGACAAATTTACAAAAATGTTATTACTGAGCGTTGGAGGTATTGGTAAGAGCTCCTAACCAGAAAATATCATCTGTTAGTATAAAAGCATCAATTAATTTTTTGATTGCATATATAGATTTGTAAACAGTAGTATTTGCTACGTTTTCATCAATTACTTGATTAACTGGATCATATATAGTAGAGATAACTTGATCAGATATATAAAACCTACGATAACTTCTATATATATACTCAACTTGCACCTCAACTAATGTGTTATCTGCTATATTGCCTTGCAGTATGTTAGTTATAGGATCTCTGCTTGGAATAGCTCCCAACAAAAGTATACCTGATAAAGGAGATTTTAAATCTGGAGTTGTTGTAAATATAAATATATGTCCATAAGGAATTTCAAGAGCACTATAGGAGTCATAACTTGCCTGCTGAACAAAAGAAAACCATAAGCTATGTATTTTTGATACAATAGGGTTCATCATTTCAAGATATGAGATAGATATAGTTCCTGCTAAGTTAGTTAGATATGGTAATTGATAGTTTCCAGCATGAGTCAACATATCTATAGTTTGCAAACTCTTATCATCAAATGCAAAACTTATATTAGAGAATATAGGGCAAAGCAAATAATTGTTTTTAAAGTAGTATGGTGTTAAGATACCTGTTTTACTAACTAAAATATTTCCTCTTGCTTCTACAAATTCTGTGCCGATTTTTGTTTTTCGAAAATAATCTTCAATATATTTTTTAAGTAGAGGATTATATATCAAAGCAAATCTATAAGGATAGTATCTTGTAAGCTCTGTTAGATAGGCTATGAATTGCAAAGCTTTCGCTTTTTTCTCCATTTAGCTGATGCTAACAAAAAAATATTATGCTGCACGATAAGCTAGAGCTGCATCTTGAGCCGTTGGTCCTTGTCTAACTCTGTTTACCATAGTGATAGCATTACCACCTGTTAGCATTGATCTTATACGTGTGAAAGCAACAAGTAGAAATACTCCTGTTGAAAATATCGCTATAAATTGTATAAGCCCTGGTAATTGCCCGAAATTCTGAAATAAATAAGCAACACCACTGAATATAAATTTCACAACCTGATAGCCAGTTTTTACTATCGCAAGAAAGGTATTAGTAGTGTCTAGCTTTCCACCAGACATTGCGTAAGCTATAATTACCATAAAACCAATAAATGATAATATACTTAAAATCGATAAAATACCTGATAGGAAACCTTGTCCAAATTTATCAAGTATGTAGTATCCGATCCAGAGGATTGAATACAAACAGAGTACACTTATAACTAAGGCTAAATTCGGATTAGAACTTGCAACAGTATTAAAATCTGGAATAACTGCTGAAGGAATAGTAAACTCTTTTTCAACTATTTGCTCAATAGATTCCTGTTTTAAATTGTTTTTACTATTAAGCAACTTTCTTATTGCAAAGGCTATAACTAATCCTATACCAGCACCAATAGCTATTCTTGGAAGTATAGCTGATTCACTTACTTGAGATGTTTGAGTTGTAGTATCAGCAGGTGGTGTAAGTTGCATTGATTGCTGACCATGTATAACATCTGTTGTTGCTGATGTTGTTGTCTCTTCAATTCCCTTTCCAATACCAAGATGATTAATAATAGATTTGAATGTAGATGAAACTTTTCCTAAAACTTGATCAACTCCTTGAATTGAAGTAATATAAGGAATGACAAATTTAAGTAGTATTATACTTAAACCTGCACCAAGCAGAAACACTAGTAGGAATTTATTGGTTATAACAGCTCGTAGAACTCTAAAGAGATTAGTTATAACCACTTTGAACACAACCACAGGAAGCTTTAGTGCACCACGATTTGATATGGTATTATTTTGATTTCCTGTTTGTTCTTGTTTTACGGCAGTTATTATTGGTTTCATGAACTCAAAGATTGTCCTATCAACTTTTACTTCTTCACCATCATCAAACATCAATATAACACTTTGATCTTCCTTCTTTATAGCTACTATTCCACTACCTTCGTTTAATTGTTGTTCGCTAAAATCAAATTCCTGAGCAAACTCTTTAACAGCAGTTCCTTTGCTAACTAAGTTAACTGGATTTAGTGATATTAATCTACCCTCTGATATAAGTTGATCGTTATAATACACTTCGACTTTTCTTTCTGCTTCCTTAAAAATCATTTTAATTTTACCGTTTGGATTTTGGTTAATTGAATCTGCTAGCTTTGTTTGTATTTCCTTAACTTGTTTTTCGTCTTTAAATGTAACAACTCTATTTACATTACCTTCTACCTCTACTCTAATATCAGAAACGGGTATACTGGTTTTACCTATGGCTACATTTTTTATATGTACTGTTGCATTACTAGATGTTTGTTCAAGTAATACATCTAATATATCTACATCATCTGTAAGAGCAACTTCTTGTTTACTAGTGTATATTTTGACATTTTTAAGTATTTTCCCAACATTGTAAGCTATTACTAGATCACTTGCTTGCAATGAAGCCATAACCTTGTTAGCTTTTTTACCTATTTAGCATCTATTTACAATGCGTAGACAAAAATATATCATCAATCGTAAAAGTGGATCAAGTCAACCAATATTGATTAGCATGCTAGATGTAAAAGAAGATAATCCTATTCGTAAACTCGACTACATATATCCAGGAGAAATTATTGAGTTAGATGAAGAAGAAAAGAATAATTGTGAAGCGATTATGGCAGATATAATACTTGTTCCTGTTAAAGCCGAAGATGTAGTATAATTTTACATGCTTGATGGATAAATTTTTGTGGGTTGTATTAGAAATCTGAGATAATCCTGTTTTATTTGTTTATATTTCTTTAATGTTGTTCCCTCTATTTCAGTGTCACTAATTTTAGTCATTATATTTTTTAAATTGTTTCTCAAATCCAATAATATAACATAATATCTTATCATGAAGGATAAATACAATATTGTTCCATATAGTGGAGACGATCTAACCAATCTATTATAACTATCACGAATAGTTTTAACAATCATGGATATATACAAAATCATTGTTACAGCAGCAAAATTGTAATCGCTATCATACTTGTCTGCTTTTGTAAGTATGTTAATACCATCAAGCAACAAATTTAATAAATCATCAGGTGTATAATCCAAATACAGTAAGAAGTAAGATATATTGTAATCCTTTGTTGTAATAGCAGATTCTATAAAACTATCTATTGTCACATCAGAACTAGGTTTTATCTGAGCATAATTTTCATCAAACAAAACTTTTTGTTTAATAAGCTTTAAGGTTGCATAGGTTCCAGCCCTAAGTCCTATCAGAGTTGCAATATCTGAACTATTTAAAGTTATATTTAATCCATGTTTTGCATAAAATTGCTTTATGTTTGTGTATAGATTGTTAACAAGAGTTTCACTAATATCGTTTGCATTAACATGTATGTCAAATACATACTTGTAAAATTTCTTGTTTATTTTTTGATTTAGTATGAGATCATTCAAACTTCTTACTCCTAATCTATTTATCAATACCAATAGCTTGTTTCTTAGCTTAGATGATATTGGCTTTTGCTGTGCAAGCATAAATTTTGTGCTAATCAGTAAGCAACTACCAACATGAAGCAATATTTTTATATAGTTGACTTGATTAGAAATATATATTGTTCAAGTTGTAGTAATGAAGACTCAGATAATATTGATTGTTCTGTTTTAGTTGAGAACATACTATATAACAATCAAAAAGACGAACTTTTCCTTTTACATTTAGGTTTTACCAATAATATTTGCTTGAATTCTACAAACAGTATGAGTACAATTTGTGATTCGGTCTATGAGATTAATAACAGATTTTTGGAATACAAAAAACAATTTTACGATTTTCTAAAACAATCCTATACCATACATACAGATACATTCATATGTATAAATGATAATGTAGAAACATCAATTTGTTTTGTTTCACAAAGAGATAAATATGTTTATGATTTGCTAGATTATATTGAACAACACAATAAACAGATGGCAACTATTTACAAAATTTTATACTTGATGTTACATGAGATTGATAACAGATTTTTGGAATACGAGGAACAATTTTACGAACAATCCTGTACCATACATACAGATACATTCATATGTATAAATGATAATGTAGAAACACCAATTTGTTTTAGTTCACAAATTTACAGGTCTGAGTGTTTAACAGGTGATTCTTGTAGAATTCTATTGGATATAATAGGATTTTATGATCATGTTTACACTAACCTAATACGATCTCCGTATTGCGATAACGCTATAAGCGGAGTTAAGGATTTACTAGTAGGAATTGCTATTCTACCTGAAACGATACAGCCTACCATTACAAGAGATCAATACTTACAATCCTTGGAAGCATTGCTAACAAATACGCCATCAGGAATAACTATAACATTTGGTAATGTCTCAAATCAGTTAATTGAATTTCTAGCTACACTGTTTGCTACTAATCCAAGAGCATACATATACTACACAACTTCATTTGACATAGAAGATGATAGATTAACAACTTTTGCAAATGAACTATCAAATAACCTATCTACATATCTTGATGAGAGTCATCCGTTATACAGAGATTTGTTAGTAGTGTTATTATCCACAAACCTAGCCTAGCAAAAAAAGAGATTTTTTCATATTCTTGCTACTTTTTTGTACTTTTTATCTTTTATCTTACCATAGCGTATGAATGCGATGGTGTATATTTGTCCATCAACTCTTAATTGAAATGGAGTTTCATATCTGAAATAAAAAGGTACATTTAAGCCATAATAATTTGTTTCTATATCTTGTATAATATAAACACCATATGGAGACATATTTTTCAATTGTTTCTGTAATTCTTCATCTATCAGAAATACCTCTATTATTTTTTCATGTTTGTTTTCGTCAAATCTTGTTATGAAATGGATTTTATATTGATTAATGTTTAGAGGTAATACAACATTCCTGACAGTGAATGGCGCGCATAAACCCAATTTGCCGCTCTCACGATCTCTGACAATCGTATAGAGTCCTTGTCTTAAAGTAGAAGTACTCATGTAATATAAATTTAGACAAGTTGCTATACTTACACTACTATAACGGGTATAGGTGGAGGAGATACTTTCAATTCCTCTATTATTGTTCTCAGTTCATCCATACCCTCTTGTTTTATATCATATGCTAGTGTTATGCTTCCAAATGGAGTGTCGAAACTTTGATATTTTGTACGTATATTGCCTATTGCTATTTTAACGTTTGCAAGAGCAAGAGCTTTAACCAAATATTCAAGACTGTTTGGGACATCCGATAAATCATCTTTGTAACTGCAACTATACATTACAACTATATCAGACATTGGTTGACTGTATAGTTGTAATTTGTTTGGAGGTATGAAACTAAATCTAACATCATATATATAGGAGTAACTATCTATAATTCTATTCGAAACAAATTCTTGAGCAACTATCAAACTTTGTTGATTAGCCAATAATAACGGATACAGAGGAAATGGCTTCGTGCTAACATGTAATATATTAACAACTTGTTGTTCAGGTAATTCCACAGTCCAAGTTGTATTATCAAAATTTGCTTGAGGTATTGTTCTGATCTTAACTTGTGGAACATATTGGTTTAGTATCGATATGACACTATTTTTTATGATGTTCTGTATTTGTTGATCATCTATCTCCAAATCAATTGCATAGCCTGTTAGCATACCTTTTACATACTCAACTACTTCTGTTATATGCATCTACATTTGTGCTGTAATAAAAAAAGATTACTCATTGAATAAAACTTTCTTGTAAACTTGATATACATTATTTACATCAGGTTTGAATATATAACTATCAAAGCCAAACTTATCGCTATAGTAGGATAGTTTTTCAAATTCATAACTTCTGCGGAATAATCTCTTAATTTCATCATAATCGTGAGCAATGATATTCCAAGTTTCCATTTCTCCGATTCTTTGTGGATTAGTGTATTCATTGTTTGTTATGCCTGCTCCTGTTACTTTGCTTGATGCTAAATGTTCTAGTTTTAATATAGTTTGATAACCCACATTGATGCTAACATCATAATTGTCTACTCTAACATAATCTATTTCCTTGACATTATAGTCTTTGGCTAATTGTTTTATCTCTTCTGCATTCAATTCACTAAAAGGTGGTTGTATGATGCTCAATCCATATTTTGTTAGGTTATACTCCAATAAATCCCATCTTTTAGTTAAAACATTGTCAATTAAATGATGAAATGAACTTCGTTTTTCAACTCTCTTTAAAAAGTCTAGCAACATTTTTTGAGCTTTATCCCTCATATTCCTATTAAGCAAATCTAATACCTGTTGTTCAACCTTAACGACAATTTTTGCAAGCAAATTTTCCATTAATTGGCCTAGGTTCATTCTGGATGGAACAGAAAGAGGAGAGAACAATATATCTAATATCTTTCCGTCTTTTGTTTTGGGCATTTCTTCATCAGGAACAATCAAGCCAATGACTCCTTTGTTTCCATGTCTATTTGTTAGTTTATCTCCTATTGTTGCTTCTCTGGTAACATAACCAATTATTTGTATAACAATAGGATATTTTTGTGTAGGTTCTGTTTCTAATTTTGCTAGTTTGAATGGTTTCTTTGCTTTCTTGATGAATTCTGCTACTGATGCAGGTAATCTGTAATTTGGTAGAGCTTTAACTCTTACATCAACTACAAGCAAATTGTCAACATTAATTTGTTTTCGTTGTAATACACCTGCTTCAATATACTCATAGGATATTAGTGTATTGTATGTTTTACCTGGTATTGGTATCAAACTAATAGTATTGTCATTACTACTGATATGTTTTAATTGACTATTTGCAGGCAATCTAATAATAAATACTTTTCTCTCGATATGTTTTAGTCTTTTAGCAAAAGATTCAGATATTACTACGGCATCTTGATAGTTGAAACCATAGTAAGACATATAACCAACTAAAGCATTTACTCCTAGTTTGAGCTCAGGACACCAACCACCGCTAACAATATCTCTGACAAAACATATATGATAAGGATTGTATGCAACTTTTAATTTCTCATCATATTTTAAAAACATAGCATTAAACTTCAAACCTTCATCTGTTTTAACTATAAATTCATCAATTTTCTCAAAAGTATTTGTCTCAATGTAAAAGCTTTCTGCTTTCTTAACAATTACATTCTCAAATCCAGTTCTTATCCTCGGAATTTCAGCATTAACCAAAGGTAGAGATTGTCTTAGATGGTTGGAAGCCATCTGCAATCTATTTGGATCGTTAAATCTTAGAAATGGAACGCATAACATAGTAGCAGTTAATAACTGTGTCGGTTTATATGTCAAATTACTCATACAAAAAAATTTAGATCAAGTGTAACAACTTTTGTAATATATTGTCTCTCTTTTTATCTGTTTCTGATAGCACACATATTACTTCATCGGGATAAAATAACTCCTGATAGTATAGGTTAATTGTTAACTGACCTGTTAGCTTAACATAGGCATTATACATATCAGCAAAGAAAGAATAGGGTATAGCTTCTCTTTTTCCATTTGCCACATAGAGTGTAGCAACAATCTTTAAATAAACTGGATGTTTAATCATGTAGTTAAATGCCTTATCATACTGTGAATCTTTAACAAAAGCATTTAATACTTCATCACGCCCATAGTTTATAAATGTATCAAACCAAGTCTGATAATAACTTTTTGTAAAGATTTGTTTTCTACTGTTATATAACAAATCATAATAACTATCTGCAATTTTATAATACTCCAACCTAGGGTCTATGTTTGAGAAAACAAGTTTGAAGAATCGTTGTATTATTGTATCAAATTGTTCACAAAATTCTTTTGGTTTTACTGTAGCAAAATAATGAACAGTTTCATGTATTAATGTTTGTATAATTCTCTTATTAATATGTTGGTTTGTATGCTTGGATACTATGTAGTTGTTATCTAGCAACAAATAAATCTTTTTATTCTCTGGACTATGGAAACCTAAAACCATAGGACCTCTAACTATTAAACCAAGAAAGTATGTTATAGTTCTGCTAATCAAATCTCTGTCATATGTTATAACTAATATGTTGTTATCTATAAGATGATTGTATATCTTGCTTAAATATGGGTTGTTTTGTTCTGCAACTAAGTTATCAACAAAGTCTTTAGCTGCTGATGAACTAAGCATATGTTTAAAACTAAACTCTTCTATTGCTTTCAATTTAGAATAGTTTTGTTGTAGTAAATCTATCATTCAAAAAATGTGCTCATTAAATTTCTACTTCAAGATATTTTTTACTCTCTCTAAGATCATTACCTGTAACTGGTATAACAAAACTTAGTTTACTGTTTATCTTGAGACCAGCTATGTATGCTTTAGTTGCAGCATCATTATCAACAATTACTGTAATATTGTCAAACAAAGGTTCAAAGTCTTTTATAATTTCATACCATTTACCATTTAACACTAAGCAAGTTATTGGTGTATCTACACTTGTTAGTAAATGTTCTGCATACAATATCATATCAGTTAATCCTTCAGAAACAAGTAGTAAATTTTTTCTGCTTAGATTGTATGATTGATAAAACTTTCTATCAAAGTTGTATGGTAGCAATGTAAACAAACTATATTGTAGAGCTTGATAGCTTTTACCTATTGCTAGATAGAGATTCATAAACCTTCTTTCTGTTTTGAAGTTATGTAACAAACTCAAATAATCATATCTGTAAATTACTCTACTACCGATTGTAAATACGACTAGTGAATTATCCAATCTATCTTTATGTGGTAGCAAATAATCGTACACTACATCATACATAGCAATCGGTAATTGATGTAATACATGTTCACTGATATTGATTTGCTTTTTGATGAAGTAATACTCTAGCTCATTTCTATACCTAGCAATAGATTCTTGACTTAATTTTTGTTTTAGTTTTTGCATCTCAATGTAAGTTATATCTAAGTTTATTTGTTTTGATTTTTGTAAGCTAGTATTACTAACTATAACATTACGTAATTGGTTTATTATCGGATTTACATCAATTGAAAATCTGTCTCTGATTTTGGTTAGCAGATAGGCTAGCGAACCACCTTCATAACATCTTGCACACCAAAATACCATCAAATCTGGTTCAATATACAAATGAGCATGCATAACATTTTTAACACTGTCTCCACAGAAAGGACACCGTATTAATATGTGATTTCGTTTGTAATAAATAGGCTTATATACATAGTAGTTAAAGATATTCCTAACGTCTAGCATACAAAAAAATTTAGGCGGCTTGTTTTTTTGCATCCAATCTAAATTTTCATTTATGCCAACAATAAAAGTTTTTGACGTAAATTCACTATATCCAAATCTCATGGTAGCAAACAATATTCTAGATGTTCATGGATTTGTATCAGGATCAAACATAAAAAACGAAGAGAAATACTTGCAAGAATTGTTATGTATTGAAACAAATAATGAAGCTGATTTATCCTATTGGAATAATTTTGCAAAAGGTAGGTTTGCAGGTAGGATATTTGGAACATTGTTTTGGTTTGGATTGTATGATGAAATTGTCAAATACAAATGGTTTATAACAACAAAACGATTTACCAATCATGAAATGAATGGACAAGATTTACTGGACTTAATACAAAACAAAAACATAATTGTTACTCCTAATGGATTACTAACAAATGGTAATCAGTTATCTATCTTACTAGAAAAGACTTTAGTTGAATGGATTAAAATGAGAGATATATATAAGGCAAAGGCAAAGCAAGGCGATCAAGTTGCAGATCTCATACAGAATGCAACCAAACTTGCCATGAATAGCATGTACGGTGTCTTCGGAACAGATTCATTTCCATTCTACAATATATACATTGCTGAAGCCATAACAATAACAGGACAATATATATCTCTAACAACATCAGCTTTGATTAATCGTTATATACAAACAAAAAATATTAATGATTTGTCTGTTAATATAAATGATTTTATTAGCGCTCGTAAAAAGTTTGATGCAAATACTCAATTCATAATGTATAACGATACAGATAGCTTCTTTGTTTACGATAAATATGATATTTTGCATGAAGATGTTTTGAATAATAGTATTTTACCCTTGGTTTACACTTATGCTCATAGATTTGCTACAAACACATACAAACAAAAAGTACTAGCACATTATCCAAAAGTTAAATTGGAATTTGTTGGAGACTCTGCATTTGGAACAGGAGTTAAGAAGAGATATTTCCTATATAACTCTCAGACTGATGAGTATAAGCTAGCAGGCTTTTTGAATAGACAAAATCCAGACTTTTTGAATGAGTATTTGATAAATCTGTTTAAACGTATATGTAGAGGAGAGGTTAAGTTAACTATGTTGGAACATATCATAAAAATGGAGTTAATAAGTATATTGAAAGATTATAATGCAAATCTTGATCTTACAACATTACGAGATATATCAGGTATGGTTGCTTGGAAAACTACAACATTAACTAGCAATGATTTAATATCCATATTGAAAGCGGCTAAAAACAGAAGTGAAGCTGAAAAAATATTAAAGTCAATTGCACCGCATATCTTTGGTATGTTGCTATACAATCTAATAGTTGGTCCTGTGTTCAGTCATGGAAGCAGAGGTCTATCACTAAAAGGAAAATATTCACTAAAGTTTTTAAATGAGTTATCAGACAAATTGAGACAACATTTACCTTTGGATATTGTTATGCTTGTTGTTAATAAAGCAAAAAATGCGTCTGTGATTGTTGTTGAGGATAGCGATGAAGCAATAAACTTTGTTCAAAATTATGTAGTTGGCTTGGAACAAGAATATGTGAATAAATTCGTAAAATCAATCAAAGATATGCTTTAGTTTTTTTGCTGTTTTCTTGAGCAATCAAAATCAATGATTTTTGAACTACTAAATGTGGAACAATTTATTAAGGAGCATAATGCTCCAGCTATTATGGAACCATTACCTGCAAACTTAAATGAACAAAAGTTACTGAGCCAAATAAATGGATTGTACTCACAATATCTATTTGGTGAGAGAAAAAGTTCAAAATGGTTTGAGCAAATGGGATATATACCGTTGAATGTATATATCCCTAAGTTTCCTGTGTTGATGATTCTGGATAATTTACCCACAATCAGAGCATTCAGAAACAGACCAGATAGGATTTTAGCAATTGATGAAGAAGGGAATTTAGTTTTGGAAGATGAGAAAGAGATTAGCTACACAAATCATAAAATCTTGATGCAAGGCTTCGCAGACTTCTTTGAGAAAAACAAACTGATTAAATTGATTGAGTATATTGCTCAACAGAATAGTGTATCCGGTCAGTTAATAAATGAGATAATCAAATTATCAAACAATAAAGTTGAGAATTTGATAACAAACAAAATAATTGTGCTTCCTCCTGGTTGGAGAGATTACTCAAAGATAGACAACAAAATATCAATACATCCGTTAACAGATGTTTACTCAAAAATAATAGAACAAAACAAAACTTTTGAAGTTGGTAATGCTAATAGCTCAAAATTGTATAGGTTGATCGTTAAACTAATAGATTTGTTAGCAGAACAATTTGGAACAAAAACAGGTTTTATTAGAGAACAACTTGCTAGCAAAACAGTTAACTACACAGCAAGATCTGTTATTAGTCCTAATCCAAATCTTGAGATAGACCAAATTGCTATTCCATTTACAGCTCTGTTGCAACTATACAAGCCACAAATAATTAATAGCATACTAACAAAACACAAACAAGAATTTATAGAGATAACAAAAACTGCAAGACAAGAGATTAAACCTGCTGTTAATGATATAACTAAGCTTATAAACAAGATTTCCAATTATCCTACTCTGTTTCCACAAGAATTGATAAACTTCTTTAGAAAGGTTTTAGAGCAAGATGTTTTACCAGATGCTGTAGTGGTTTATAAAAGAGACCCAGCTTTGCATAAGACATCTTGGCTAGCAGCAAAACCAGTTATAGCAGATCAAGATACAATACAAATACATCCGTTAGCTTGTGCACCACTGGGAGGAGACTTTGATGGTGATAGCGTTGATGCAAATATAACAATTAGAGTCAAAAGCAAAAAAACAAATAAAATAACTTACTTCAGAGATTTACCAATAGGACTTGTAATAGCTATTCCAAAGCAATTCGTTGAAGGGAGTATAAATAATGAATAGTATAAAAAAGTTACATCAAAAGCAAATGATATAACAATACTAAGTAAAACAACTACAAATTATTTAGCAATGCTTGGATTCTAACATATCTAAATTTTTTATTATGTATAAAATGTTACTAAACAGTTTAGCTGAGGTTAGAGCCTTCTATAAGCTAACATCAAATCTTAATGAAACTGATTTTGAAGATATTGTTGAAGATGTGTTTAAACATGAATATGACATACCTGACATAATCTTATTCAATAGAATCTTCCTTGCTATGCTGCAAATAGGTAGATATGATTACGCAGAAAAGATGATAGACACACTGGAGCAAAAAATTAATTCTTATCCATCAAAGGATATTATACTTGATATATACCGTTTTATGTATTATTCATTCAAGGATGATCCCAATCAAAATACAATAAATGTCTTAACATCGATTTTAAAACGACTTAACAATGAGTTAAACATATTATTAAGACAATTTGGTTTGGAAAATTTAGTTTTATCTAATATATTGAGTAAACACTATAAAATTATTGAGATCAACCTGGGATTAAAATTAAACGAGTCAGAATTATTAAATCTCGATAAGAGATTGTATCATCTATATAGATACATAAATGCTTCTGATTTGAATATAGAAGATTTAACTGAAGCATTAAAACTAACTCTTGATTATAACTTACCATCAAGAAAGATTTTCCGTATGATTGCTAGTAAAACATTGTTATTCATAAACAAAATTAAACAGAATAAAAACTATGATGTTTTGTTAATGTTAATATTGTTCAGTTATGCGTTGGATGATACACAAGTTTATGTTGATATGTGGAGTTTACTTGATGATGCTAACAAATCAAAAGTAAATCATTTGCTAAAAGATTTAGATGAGCTAGCAGAAGCAATAGAATAATAAATTCTATTTTTTTGTGAAGCTAACTCCTTGAGTTACTTTTGTTTCATAAAAAAACTGAAAAAATGGATAGAAATGAAAATATTGATCATAAAACTTCGCTCATTACTAAATCAAACCCAATTTCTTGCAATTCCTGAATGTCTTTAATTATTTGTCCTTCTTGTAATCTCTTTTTTAATACAAAATGTAACCCTATATCTCCCGAAACCATTTCAACTTGAATTCTATTTATTGGAATGTCTATCCCTAACAACATTGACAGCAATTTCGCTGTTGATTCATGTCCGATGGCGGATATAAATTGATTCTGATTAACTAATTGTCTCGCCTGATTCACATCAATCCTTTTAATCTTAACGGTATAAGAATCTGCTAATTGCCAATTCAGTGGTATAATTTGTGAGTTGAAAACGTACAACATACTAATATATTTAGATCCGTTGTAAAACAATCTTAAAGTGACAATAAATAACACCACATCCACTCTAAATTTTTAGATATGCTAGTCAGAAATCCAAATCTATTTGCTAACATTGATATGGCTTTGAAATATTTTGGATTTCCTTATGATAAAAATGTTAACTTTAAGCTCCCAAAACAAATTAGCATTAATACAAACAAAAAATTTATCATACAATCCATAAATGGTATCAATCATGCAATTGTAGATCCAAAATCTGATTTGGCTTTGACATCTATTCTCTACCTATTACACTGTGTAAATGATGAATTAGAAACAAATGATTATTATGTTGTTCCCTTTGAGCAATTATTAAACTTCTTTGATAATTATGATGTATTAGGATTAGCTTTTGATAGAGTTGGTATGGCTATTAGTATGAGTAAACAATATCCAATTGTTTTAAAGGAGCCTTCATTAATAACATACAAAAGTAATTATACTGTTAACAAAGATTTGTCTCCAATGGTATATTATGGTTCTTTACCTTTAGCATATTTCACTTATCATACCATTAAACTACTGTCATCAAACAAATACAATACAGAAACAGATAGACATATAGCTATACTGATCATATACCTATTATATGATTACACTGTATCCATATCAACAGAAATCAATTCTGTGATAAATATAAAAAATGTTCCTCAAAATAAAAGAGTAGATAGTAAATTCCTAAAATACAGAAACTATTTGTTATTGAAATTGTCTCAGCAACAGATTTGATTTTTTCATTGCTTAGAATGTTAAGCTACAAGTAAATGCTTAGAGATGATTTACTTAAGGTTATTCTAAACAGCGATGAAAACGTTGATGAATCATCCTCAATAGTTCCGTTACCCATAGAACAAAAAGATAAAGAGATAGTAGAAATTCAAATGAAAATTATAAATGAAGCGAGTTCGACAATAGATGAAAATCTATTATCCTTTGCAAAAGTTATAAAATCGGTAGTAAAACAAGAACAAACAGAAAACAATAGCAAAAATGAGATTAAAGAGGATCAAACTTATATTACTGATGTGAAAGAATTTTATCGTAAGGCTTTGGAGTATATGCTCTTTGAAGATGTGTCGTTAGCTAAGGAGTATGAAAATATAAGCACATTGATCAATAACATAATAGTAACTGTTCAGGAAAAGATTGAACAAAATCTGCTACCAAAGTATTGTTACATCAAGGAAGATGATATAAAACTTCGGGTTGCTCAAATAGTGAATGAAGCCAAGAATGAACTAACTAATGATGAGCTAGAGAATATAGAATTAATGATTAGCATGGAAAATGCTATTGATGCTGATGTATATAGAGATGTGTTAACATCTGTTTATGTTTATGGTAAAGCTATTGATAAACTCTTTGTAAAAGAAGTATTTAAAGATGAATTTGAGTTAGTAAGTTATATGGCAGAAAGAGATATATTGCTTACAGAAGTAGCATCAACATTACTTGAAACAAACCAACCAATCTAAATTTTTTTGTATGAGTGAAATGCTTATAACCAAAAAAATTAATTTTGTTGCAGGTCACAGGGTACATTCGCAAAATTTACCAAAATCATTGGGACCAAATAAATGTAGATTTCTACATGGACATGAATATGTGTTGGAATTATTTATTACATCTGATCTAGATGAAAGCGGTATGGTGCTAGATTTCACATTTTTCAACTATCTAAACGATTTTATACAAAGATTTATCGATCATAAATTCATCTTGGATATAAATGATCCATTGTTTGAATCAATAACCGGAGTAACAAATAACAGACTAGATTGGTCTAAATGCTTAGTTTATTACACCATTACTGAGATGGATGGTAAGCTAGAGTTAGTATCAACAGATAAGGAAAAATCTCTATTTTCAAAATTCAATAGATATTATGAAGAATTTACCAATGAACATAAACAGAGCTTCATAATCGTTGATTTTGTTCCGACTGCAGAAAATTTATGTAATTGGTTTGTAAAAATATTTGATAGAATGAAAACTATAGGATTAATTCCAGCAAAAATACAACTTAGTAAAATTAGACTTTATGAGACACAGAAAGCTTATGTTGAATTGATTCTATGATTATTTTTTGATTGAACTTATTATTTAGCTAACTAAAAATATGTTGACAGCTGAATATCTTTCACCTTATAGTCTTTTGATAGGACAATATTTAGGAGTAATTAGAACCATTGTCAGCAATAGTAAAACAACCAAAGAATCAGCAATAGAAGATTTTGATGTATTTGATGATTTAGATGAGACAATAGTATTTGAAGCTTCAAAACAATCAGCAACAGTAAAAATTAATAATGTGGTTGTAGGTGAAGTAGATCTGCCAGTATCAGAAGTAGATGTTTATGTTAACGTAGCAAATCCATCAATACCATTCATAAAAAATCCTAAAGAATTTGTACATAGTGCTGCAGTAGTGGCTAATAGCATAGTTACAAATCCAGGTGAAAGTTTGCATATAATGATTGATCAATCTCATGTTAGATCAAAATATGGTGAGCAAGATGCTGTATTTACTATAGAGGTAATTAACGTTGAACAGGGTGAGGAAGCAAATGTTGAGTCTATGATTAATGTTGAATCATACTTTGCAGCTATTGCATCTTCCTATATATCCAAAGTTTATGGTGTAAAAATGGAACAAGATTCACAAGACATTTCGGAAAAGAAAGGAGCAGAGAACTTTAAGCAAGGTTGGGAAAAATTTAAAGCTGAAGTTAAAGAAAAAATAAAAGATAAGGTATTAACTCCCGAGGAAAAACGAATTCTACAAGATCCATTTGTGAAGGTTTATATGAAGGTTCGTGATATTATTGAAAGATTCATCCAAGAGGTAATTACATTCTTCAGCAAACTAAAAGCCGAGTTATCACAAATACTTTCAAAAATAGGATCACAGGTTGAATCTATAGTTAAGTTTATAAAAGATTTTGTAACACATTATCCAACCATCACAACAGCAGTTGCAACAGCAAGCATTGTCGGAATAATAATGCTTATTATGAAGAAGAGAGCTGTAAGAGTAGCAGCTAGAGAATTTGCAAGCATACCTAATGACAAACTTACATATGCTGTGCTAGATGATATAGCTAGTGTTCTTATTGTAACAAATCCTACTTTGGATGTCAAACAAGTAGCAAAAGAAGCTGTATCGATTTTCGAACAAGCTGGTAAGAAAGGAATAAACAATTACAAAAAGCTAGTAAGTAAATTTGTAAGCAAAGAAGCTTACGCAAAAGTTAGTCAGAGAAAAGCAAATCCAGGTATAATTCCAGCTCTAGTTGGTATATTGAAAGCTGCTACTCCAGTTGTTGGTGCTGGTATATTTGGTTTTATAATTGGCTTGCTTACAGCGTTGAATACAGATAAAATAGTGGAAGCTGCTAAACAAGCTCAAGATACTGCTGCTAATGTAGAACAAAAATCTGGTGAAGTTGTTGAAAAGATTGGTGATGTAGCAGAAAAAGTTCAAACTACTGGTAAATCTCTAATAGAGAAATTGCAGCAAGTATATTCCGATATACCTACTTTTGCCAAAGTTGGTATCGCAGGATTGATTGGTATAGGTGTAATATTGGTTGGAGCAAAGATACTACAAACGCTACATAAAAGACGCATCGTATCTACTTCTATGGATATAAACAAAGTTAAGCAAGATGTTAAGAATATGAATAATAGAGTATTTGCATTCGCATACGCAGGCAAATAATTTTTTTACAAATACACTAAATTTTTTGTCATGTATTCCAGTCTGACTTTGTTACAGGATGTATTATTCTCAAAACTACATTATCCTTATTTGTATTACGGACTTTACTATAGATCATCAGAATTTGGTAATGTTATGTTAAGTTTGTTAGATAGTGTTGATTCATTTGAAAAGATAATAACTTACATGTTATTGTTGCAAGCAAATTACACAACAGATATTGATTTTCATAATGTCGATTTGCTAGATAATATAAGGATAATATTATGCAAAAACATAAACAAAATTTTGCATCATATTATATTTTATGAGTTGTCTTTCAAAATAAAAACACTATTTTATTACAAACATAAAAATTCTAAGTTAATATTATCACCTTCATCAGCAATACCAATACAGAATGTCATACTTGCAAACTTATTTGCGAATGTTGCTTTGATAAATAGTTATGTCAGAGATTTTAATGCTCCAATATTGAGTTACATAACGCTACTCATGTGATGAAAAATGATCTAAATTTTCTGTTATGATCATTAAATCTGCTTACGAAACGATAAATAGACTTATCAAATTTATACACTATAATTCAGCCTATGTAGACGTATGGTTTGATGGTTTTGGCTACAGCAACAATTTTGAAGATACTCTGCTAGATCTACTAGCTAATTGCAACAAAATAGAAAATGTTGATTACTCCAAATTTATCGTTTACATAATGTTGAGCAAATTTTGTCCAAATATATATGTTCCTATATTACCATTCATATCATTTCCAAACACACTGAAAACCAATTACCTTCAAAATTTAACAATAATACTTATGTATTACAAAAAACGTATTACTATAGATATGGAAAACAGTAATCTCGAAATTCATAGTTATCATTCTGTAGGTGTAGAAAATAATTTGATAGTTAGTACATTTCTTAACCTAATTATAGAGCAAAAATACATACCACGAGTAGTTTTTGTAAATAGTTTTGTCTATTATTTATGTTTGTTGTTTTGACGATAATATCTCAGCGATTTATGTTTATGCAAATTATTGAAAGCAAAAACTTCTATCTAACGGATTTGAATTTGCTAGATTATGTTAGTGAACAGGACAAAAATTTTTTAAAAATGATTATCGATGATGTAAGAGTAGGAAGCAAAACATACTACAAATTTCATCGCTTTTTTACAGTTGAGATTGTTCTATCACTAATATCCAACAATCAACTAAAAATTGCTCGTGAACTAATTGAGAATACTGTATTGCATCATATATTGTTTGATCATAAACCAGATACACCAAAACATTTAGATAAAGCGAAACAAATCTTCAAAGTTGAGTTAATGCCACATCAAAATAAATTTGTTCAGCATTACGGTGAATATAAGGATAACCTCAAACTAAGAGGTTATTATTTGGCCTTTGATGTTGGCACAGGTAAAACACTAACATCTCTATATACATCACTGGCCTATGGAACAAAAGTTATTGTTGTTTGTCCCAAAACACTTATATTAAATTGGCTAGATGAATTTGAGAAATTAACCAACATACCAAGAGAACAGGTTTGCGCTTTTCCTTTAGATCAACCAAACCATAATCATATTGCAATCATAACAAACTTTAATAATGTTTCAAAAATACATGTTCCGTGGAACTATAATATTGAGAGAATTTTCCTTATCATAGATGAGGCTCAAGTCATAAGATATGCTGATACACAGACAATGCAATCTCTATACAAATTTGTCATTGCTAACAACATTAATGATGTATTATTGTTATCTGGAACTCCAGTCAAAGGTAGATATGCTGAACTATCAGGAGCATTTTTATTGTTGGATCCTTTATTTGATATGGATGCTTACCCTTATTTCATTAAAGCCTATAATTCAGCTTATGCTACACATGCTATAGATTTGATAAAGCATAGACTTAGTTTAAGTATGATCAGAGTAACAAGAAGTCAAATTAGTAGCAGTCTATCCTTACCACCAAAACATGAAATAGTTATAGAAACAAATGTAGATAATATTGATAAATACATAGTTGATAGTATTATTGAGCAAGCCAGAGATCAGTCATCAGGTTGTCTGCAACAAGTAAATCAAAACTACAACACCTATAAACAAAACCTAATTGATGTGCTATCAAAAATAGAACAAGTTGATACAGATAATCAAATTAGTGATTATGTAAAAATGATTAGGGAAAACGCCAAACAAAATCAAATTAAATTAACAAGAGATTTAGTTTACGCTCGCAAACAAATCTATGATTTTCTGCAAAGTAGAAACGAACATACTTTAGCTGAACAATTTAACAAAGCAATGTCGCAACTATTTATGGGTAAATTGATTTGTTTCACTAAAGAATTAAGTAGTATATATAAACAAAGATTAATAGAGTTAGTCATCGAGTTATATGAAAAGAATATTAAGCTCATAAAAGATTTAGTTTCCAAGCAGGAAAGAATAATAATATTCACGAACTACAAATACACATTGGAAGCCATAAAACAAACTCTTGAGAAACATGGTATTAGGAATATTGTAATTGTTACAGGAGAACAATCTTTGAAAGAACGTAAAAAATCAATTCAAATATTCAAGCAGCAACCAGGAACAATACTGATAGCAACATATTCATCTTTATCATTTGGCTTTACTTTAACAGAAGGCAGGATAGTTATGTATGCAGACTTACCCTTTAGAGATGTAGATCTGCATCAAGCAGTAGCCAGAGTATATAGATTCTCGCAAACAAGAGAGACATATATATACTACCTAAAACTAAAATCTGATAAAGTAACTATTCAACAAAAACAAGAACTATTAGTTGAAAAGTTTAAGGAAAAGGTGAAACAATTGTTTGATGTTCCTGCTAGCAGAAACATTGATTGGAAGCGTGTGCTAGCCTAATAGTTTAGCAACTAAACTAAATTTTTTTGTATGAATATATATGCCTATGTATTAAGCAACTCACAATTTATTCAAATCAAAGATCCATTAATTGATTTACCTAGTGATGTAAAAAATTTTACTATTGTAACAGAACAAGGAAAGCCAATAGTTTACAAAAATTACATTGAAGGTATTTTATATGATGACAAGATTATATTAAACAAAAATCTAATAAGTGATTATTGCAGAGCAAATATCAAAGTAGTTGTAAGCAAAAATCTATCGTTTGCTTGTAAGTTTGAGACATTAAATAATGTAAACAATAAATGTAAAATCATTGATGAATTAACATATATACTGAATGATATACTTGGCAATGTAAACAATAACTACCCTTGCTCATTAAAACTAGATGTATTAATCAATAACGATCAACTAATATTTGACAAAGGAATATTAGAATATGAAAACAAAATTGTAGCTTTCTATATATCAACCGATGATAAAATCATTCAAAAAAATTACAACAACAATATAAAAGACAAGAGAATACTAATTGTTTTGTTTAATGAAGACAAATATCTCATACAAGATCATATCACATTATACTCAACATTAGAGTATGCAGATCTAGGTATTTGTATTGACATAACAATGCTTGAACAATAATACTAAACAAAACTCGTTTTTTGCTGTATACTATACATAATGCTCTCAATTTGATTTATTATCATAGATCTTGTGGTATCTGTTGTTATAATTTTGTCAATCAATCCTAGCAGATAGTTTAAATTTGTTAGGACATCATCTATAATATTTCGTAGAATTTGCTTATTGTTATCTGGTAGATAAGTAAAAAGTCGTAAAATATTGTTAACGTTTGTAGCAAACTGATTTAACATTTCTAATATGTTTTGTTCTGATCCTGATCCATCTTTAATTACGTTTATTAGGTTATATAATTGCTGATTGATATTACCAAGATTGCCTAGCGATGTGAAAATAATAGAAACTTGTTCAGGTCTACCAAAATGATAATAATCTTTTCTCAACAAATCAGATAGTGTGCTATGTGAATTCTTGATAAGATTGGAAAAGTTAGTTGGTGTAATATTTATAATGGGTGCAATACTGCTTTTATTCTCATTTAGCAATTGTTCTGCTCTTCTAGCATACATTTGCTTTTCATCTGTTTTAGCTAACTGATGTGCTAACACAAGACTTCTCTCTAACACATTAACTATTAGAGTAATGTTATCCAAATCATTTGGTAGAACCCTATAGTATTTGATGACTCTTTTTTCTTGCAGATTATTTGCTTGCATATACTCATTCAATCTTTGTTCTAATCCCTGTTCTACTCGTTTATAAAGATTATTGCTAGATGATTGAGGTGTGATTGTATTATTTGTAGATGGAGTTAGATCAACATCCAATATATTTACTAAACCTATTGTTAGATTAAATGGAATAACCAAATTAGCTATCCTAATAATTGTAGAATTGGATGTAGGTCGTAAATAAAATTCACTGTATCTACATAAAAATGGAAAATCAAAATCTAGGTCTAGCTCACTGCTATATCGGTCATTATAAACCATAATTACATCATCATTGTTAAACTTAATTAGTTTTGAGTTTCTTGTTACAAAAGTATTGAGTTTTAGTAGTGATTCTGTTATCTGTTTATAATCAAACATACTACTAGATTCATTGGAGATATTTTCCATTGCAGACAAATAATTTCCATCACTATCTACAACATCTGTTCTTCTTTGTGTATTTGTATCTGGTTGTTGTAAATTGTGATTAAAAATAGCGATGGCTTTGTGTTTAGTATGCTGCGAAGCGTTACTCTTGAGTATTTCGATCACATCATCATATTTCTTAAAACTGTATTCATTCTCTGTAAGATAAATGTTTTGATCAACAAATATATTTGTTAAAACAGGAAAATCTGAATTAGGATTTATATTATCAACAGTAAGCGGAATTAGATATAAAGTTAATTCATTCTCTTGTT
Organism: Thermodesulfobacteriaceae bacterium; assembly: GCA_049414625.1. Classification (GTDB taxonomy): domain Bacteria; phylum Desulfobacterota; class Thermodesulfobacteria; order Thermodesulfobacteriales; family Thermodesulfobacteriaceae; genus WYEG01. Next base: position 31,642 of record JBMSAU010000110.1, on the reverse strand, counting down.
GAGCAATATAAGATAACAGAGATAAATCTACAGGCTTATAGTCTTGCACACAGAGGTTTAGTATATCATACAATGTGAGCACTAAATCATTTCTATAACTTTTTGTAAAGTAGCTTGCTTCAACATCATTAAAAGGATGCGACAGAAATTTTATCTTTGAGATAGCAAAACTACTTATCAATTCGTTAAATTTATTAATAGTTTTGTTCATAATATCTGAAACTGATAAACGTTGTGAAGTGTATATAGTGCGAACATCAACAATAGGTAATAATGATCTATCCAGTTGAAATCTTAATTTGATTGACGGATAAGAGTTCGTATGCTCTATATCAAAGTCTGTGTAAGCAATACGATCTGAAATTCTTCTACCAAGACCTAGTATTGTATTTTGATACTTCCAAATATAGGAACCAAAAGCTTCATTCTCTATATCAGTAAGCAATCTATTGAAAGTATTTACTTTTTTGGTTATCACTTTGAGATCAATTGTTCTGTTAACAAATAAAACTGGAGCAGAACTATCACTATAATAACTGTCAACTCTAAAGTTGTAAGTTATACTATTTGTGTCAACATACAATTCATCATACTCAACTTCAAGATTTTTGATACGATCTTTTACAAATGGACTGTATGCTTTTGCATCCACAATAAAAGTCATATTGTAAAGCAGCTGAAAGTATGGAAGAACATAGGCATCTAAACATAAGATTTAATTTCAATAACAAAAAACTATACATACCTTTGTTTCGTAGCTTTTACACTATTAAACTAAACTATCATCCACAGAAAGGATTACTAATTGATTTGTATATGGCTTTACCTAATCCGTTGCTTGCAAATAGGTTTCTTTCGTTGGGCAAAACATTCTATTTTGATGATAGACAAGCATTATACAGAGTATTAGTATGTAGACACTGGCCAAAAAGTTTGCATGAAGACAGAATGATGATAATAACACAATACGTTGTTCCATTTACTGAACTTAAATTCAAAGGAGAAAGAGATTATCCACCTGGTAATTGGAAGATAGCAGAAACAGGCTATGTTTATCTACTGGATTTATATGTTAAACAGCCTATGATTGTTTATATATTGTATTTTGAAAGACATTCAGGTTTGATACCATTGCTGATAAATCAGGGTTCTGTGTATGCACTCTATTATGATTTCATTAAAGAGAGAAATTTTCATAGCCTGTATCGTTTTGATGGTAACTATTATTTCAGATTTCAGAGAATATACAAGGGTAGACCACAAATGAAATTGGATAATCTGCAACAACTTTCACCGAAAATGCTTACACCATACTTTACTAGAATTGTAAGCAGAAATCTATTCACATTCCTTACATAAAAAAACTAAATCAAATTCTGAGCTATAATTTCATCAAGTTTATCTCTAGTTAAATTTTCATGATATGAGTTTAGAAATTTTAATTGATTTAATACAAAACTTTTATCAATCTGATCATATAAACTATCTTGTGCAAAGAACGTTGTTACAGTTAGATTTGTTTTCAATTGTTGCATAATTGGTTCATCAACAGATTTTTTGAAAATATTAGATAATATTTGCATGACATCATCAATACTTTCTTTCTGCATAGCTTTAATCAAATCATCTGCATAATTATTTAAGATATCTTCAACTTTCTTAATGTTTAATCTCTTTCTTAATGAAGGTATATTATCACTACTATCTCCTGCTAATGCTAGATATATAGGATGCAATAAAGGATGCTTCAGTTTAATGTCTAAATTTTTGCCTGTTAGTATTTTGTAATCAACCTTTATGTAATCTCCTATCAATTCATTCTCAACTTTTATATTGCGCCTGCGATATATGAATAAGTTATCGTAGGCTAACAATTGTATGTAATCTTTATCACAACTAACAATGAAGTAAGCATTCGTATTTTTCATATATGTTTTTAGTATAAGATATGGTATGTAATCACTATCCATATTCCTACTTATAACAAAAACTGTATTTCGAAAATTATTGTTTATTATGTTTTGTATCAGTTTGTAGAAGTATCTCTTTGCTACAGATTTTATCTCATTAACATTAAACTCACCATATTTAGCTTTGAGAAATTTGATTAATTGTGTAGACGGTAATATTTTGAGTGTTCGTCTATGCTGCTTATATTTTGGCATTATTTTAAGTATTTTATTTGGAGCAGAAAAATTAGTGTATAAAATGATGGTTGGATACTTTAAATTATTTTTCTGTGATTCTTGAACTAGATACTGTTGGAAGTTAAATAGAGAATACAACACTTCCTGAGCAGACTTTCTTAATTGGCCAAGAAAATCGTTAATGTCAGCATATATGCTATCATAGTAGAGATCAAAGAATAAATTATCAATATCCAAAAAGACAGTAATTTTCTCAAACCTTGAATCGATAGCGTCGACTATATTTTTTGCATCTAGAGTAGATAACCGAAACATATACAAAAATTTAGTGTAGTTGTATCTGAGGCTATATTAATCTTATTCATGAAAACTAAACAGGTTTGCAAAACTATCTCACTTAAACATAGCTAAATTTTCTTTGATGGACGAAAAAGAGTATCTTTCACAGGACAATTTTCAAAATTTTGATGAATCTAAAGATATACAGGAAGATGAATTGATTAAACAAGATGAGGTAATTAATGAACCTGATTTACCACAGGATGAAGAACAATATGAACCTGATAATATTGAAGTTGATATTGAAGAAGAAGAATTGATAAACAATGAGGAAGAGGATATTGTGATAGATTTAGATGAGGATGATAACGATGAGGAAGTAGAAGATGAAAATGAAGAAGATGCAATAAATAATGAGGAAGTAGATAATTTAGACGATTTTGATTTTGATTTTATGGATGAACAAGAGGATGAAGAAATTAAAGAAGAAAATGATGTTGAAGTATTGGATTTAAGTGATCTATACATGGAAGATGAAACACCCAATAATACAGAGGAAACAGATCTAGATGATTTAGATAACTTAGTTGACTTCGACTTTGATGATAAATTTGATTTTGAATCTGAAAGTGAAACTCTTGAATCAGAAGAAGAACAAGCCGAAACAGAAGATGATACTCAAATAGAGATCGATAACAGTAATGATGATAGTCTTATGATTGCTGGAACATTTACACCAAACAATCAATTCGTAAACATATACGCAACAAATGATAGCATATTCATAACATCACTATTCATATCTCCTGTAATCAAAGTTGATTTGAATGAAAAAAGACTTGAAGTAACTTCCGTTGTTCCAACAGAGGCAAACAAATGTGAATACACCATTTATAAGAAAAATGATAATGAGTATGCTGTGTATATACCATCTGTCAACCTAACTGTTATAATAGATAGGGAAGGTAATGTTAATGTAGTAGATTATGCTCCGGAGGGAGATGTTGCATCACAATCTGACTTCAATGATTTACTTGTAGAAATTTTACAAAATAGAAATAGGGAGGAGTAAAAAATGTCTAGAATAGGTAATGCAAATGATATATTACTATCTTCAATCTACTATCACTTTTTTAGTAATATAACAAAACTTACGACTCCGTCATTCTCATTAAACATCGAAAACGAACAAAAAATCAATCTAGATGACATTGAAAAACAGTTAAGTTTTGCAACAATAAATCTCAAGAATGAACAAATAACAATCAAAATCAAAACAAATAAGGAAACACGTTTTGATAAACTTATACAGGACATAGTTTTTGCTATAAACTTAATCCTAGGTAGATTGTATAGACTATCATTAATGAATGTGAATGTTGCTCAGATGACTATAAGTACGACAGGCTTCACTGAAAAGATTAACATACCCATAACAAATACGGATTTGTTACGCAAACTTGTTAAAGATAGAGTTGCATTCAGATTATTGAGACCAAAGAGTATTTTTGGTATCTATAAATTGTTTGATCCTAATGCAGAAAATTCCTTACTAGATTTAATATCATACAACATATACAAATTGAAAGTATACGATTCTATACTAGCCAAAGAATCTAGCGAAGAACAACCTGCAACAAAAACAGAACCTAAGATAAAACTGAACATAAACGATAACTATGATAGAACAAGATTAGTGATGTCTTTCGTTTATGCTATATTGTATGCAAAAACGAAGAATAAGATATTTGCTCAGGAAATGTATAACAAATTGGAATACCTAAAAGTTATGGATTATATTAACAGTGATGATAGAAAAGATTTAACTAATATAATTCGTTCTATTGTGAGCAAACATCCTCTAGCAACTAACGATATTATTAGAAACATACCTTCCATTATTAGCAAACTAGATAAAAAGCAACTAGACAAAATCAAAAAACTTAATGTAACTAAAGATGAATACGATGATGTAGGAAATTGGTTCGCTGCTGCTTTGATAGTAGATCTATTAATGTCGTAAAAACTTATTTTACTTTTTTTGTATTGTTTTTTCTATAACTGCAACATTAGTTTTCACAATTGATTGATAGGATGTGTCATTAGCAAAACATACCACAGTATAGTTTCTGCATTAATTTGATTCTCTATAAACAGAGGAAATATCATTGTTAACATAGAACTTTTGAAAGCATATGTATTTAGAAACTTGTATTTGTAGGTAGTTAAAAATTCTTCTAACACTTTTACATTTTTTTGTCTTGTTATTATAACTACTTCTTTTCTTGCAAAGTCAAATTGTATGTTACTTTTTAAATTCAAACAGTTTAATGTTACGTGTATGAAATATTTTTGAAAATGATTAGGTATTTTATATAGGTGCCTACGTATTACATATTCAATGCTGGTTAATATTCTATTAATGTTGTAACTAATCTGATAGCTCAAAATAATTTTGTTATCACTAAGTCTAATCATGAAATAATCGTCTAGTAATCTGTATAGTGTGTGCATATAAAAAAATTTAGATTATTTCTTCATTTTCTTGAGTAACTGCATTTGTAATTTTATCAATGTATCTAGATTATTCTGTTTATGAATTTGAATTGTTGGTCTATTCAAATGTAGTAAATGAGTATACATTCTAAGCATTTTTATCAACTCTTCCTGTCTTCTGTCTGACATACATATAAATTTAGATGACTTTTTGCATTAGTCAAGTAAACTATCAAATCATATAAACACCAGAGCCATACAACTTTAACATCAGTTAATGTTTGATATTCTCTACCTTTATGATAAATTGAAACACGATAATTCTTTTTTGAGTTAGCAACATAAACTTTGAAATTTTTTAACTTATTGGCCACATTAATAACCTCTGGAGGTAGTTCTTTTAATTGATGCGTATCCAACTTATCTTGATGTAATACAACATTAGCTATAAACCTAAGAGCATAATCTACATCATGATACTTAAATACTGGAGCATATATCTTATCAGATAAATTTAAAAAGTGTTTATCTACTGTAATTAGTTTGCGCTCATAATCAATTTGCAGACGAAAATCATGAATAAATTTTTGTATTTTGTCTGTTTGCTTCATGATAAAAAATTTAGTGTAATTGTAAAAGTTTATCTCATGTTTGTAAAAAAAAGAAATACATTTGCGAGGAACTAACGCCAGTAATAAACCCTAACTTTACCTGGATATACTTCGTTCAAAACCTGTATACGTCCATTATTACTATCTAATGTATATTCCAATTTCTTAATTAACATACCTCCTATAAAGTTAGTGCTTGGATCTGTTATCTGACTGCTAAAGTTTATAACTTCTATCTTTTTTATATCACTTAAGTTTATGTCTGTAGGTATATCAATCACGAATGTATCTCTAGCATAGAATGTATCAATATTAATCTCTTGTATATGAAACAATGTCAAATCATCAATACTAGTAGGGACCAATAAAGGTTCTGCAGTTACATCATTCTTGATAAATATCTTAACAATTACACCTCTAATTGGAATGTAAGTTATCAAATCAACAAATTTAATGTAGGGCATATCAACATATACAGACCAATCACTTCTAAAAGTCTGTTCCTGACTATCAACAATTATGTTCTGTGTCCATGATGCAGCATCTATTCTAACGTAAGCATGCATATTTATAACTAATCCAACTTGATTAGTTTGTCCAGAAACAGGATAAACCTTTACTGTTTCTGTATCATCTCTGAGTGTATTGTATAAATCAATGCTACCAAGTAAATCGTTATTTTCTGTAGCAACGAATAATTCTCTAGGTAGATATATTATGTAAGGAATTTTGATTAGGTGATATCTACCAACTGTAAATAGATTTGTTATGGTTGTTTGACTTTCAATCATCTGAGCCTGTGTACTATAATGCAAAGCCAAATCCATTTGATAGGGTAATCTAGTTATGTGAGCTACAATCTCAATCTGAAAGTTCGTATAACCTGCTACATTTGTATTGTTATCAGATAAGTTTATTAGTGAGTCATCTCTAACAGCAAGGTATAATTTTATTAAAGGTTGTTCAAAACCTGAAGCATGAAACTGACCTAAAAACGGTTGCTCATATCTATCCATTATTTTTTCATCAAAAACAACACAAAATGGTTTAGGTAAACCTCTGGCTAACAATTCACTGTATGAACCAATTATAGATGGTTGACCAGATAGGAATATAATTCTATCAAGTCTTGTTTTATTATTCTCGAAATCCATAAATTCAACATCTCTATCAAACAACCTTTTCAAAATATACGATGCATACTGTTTGACATTGCTTGCAGTGTATCTAACAATAAAGCTTTGTTTATTTTGCAGTAACAACATTGACAAACAAGCTACAAAGTAAAATGTCAACTGTAACTGTAAATATAAACGCTTTGTATACTTTATATCTTGATAAAATTGTAGAAGAATTTGGAAGGAAGACTAAACCAGAAAATTTTGCAATAGCTGAATTTTCAACTCTTGATCTGGAAAGAGGTTTTAAAATTAGAGACTTAGAAAATATTATTAGCAGAGATACAAAAGTCATTATACAACATAGTAGTGGTCAGTTATATTTAGTTGATACTCAAGTTTTAAAAGAACCAGTTAATATAATAAAACAATGTGGAGACTTAAATAAGTTTTATGATTCAATGCATCGTAAATTGATGAATGCGGTTAAGGAAGAAGAACACAAACAAAAATTTGTTGACTACGGAGCATTGCATCTAACAATACTAAGATTCTTCATCTACACTCATGGTTCTAAACAAGTAGCAAGAATTATATCAAACAAAATGATAATGGGACAAAATCTAATTGCAAGATTAGGTTTTAAATTCCTATTTGGAAGATCATTAATCTATCAAAAGATAGAGAAATTCAGACAAGTACCGATGGAATTAAATAATATGGAACTGATGACTGTTTTAAGCTTTGCATTAGTGTATAACGGTCAAGAACTTAAAAAATATCAACAAATGTTAATTAAAGAAAACATATCATTGGATAGTTTTGTATATCAATTAATTAAAGTTGAACAAACTGAGAATAATACAAAACAGGATGATACCAAACAAAATAATCAGAATAATACCAAACAAAATGATAATGAAACTACTTCAAAACAAGACACAGAAAATAAAGAACATCAAGAAGAAATATCAACTTTAATTGTAGTAGGAATTGCTAGCCTTGTTGCTGTAGGATATCTCATGCTACTCTTCTTCAAATTTGCTCAACATGCTTTCACCACTGTAATAGACGCAATAACTAGCTTCAAAGTATTGATATTTGTTGCTATTATAGCACTAGCATATATTTTCAGAGATGTTCCGCTATATTGGATTACAGTCAAAGCATTAGAAGAACAAAAGAAACAACAACAACAGGATAATAGACAAAACAGAGAACACGGAAATTATTATAAACAAAAATATCAAGAGTACGAACAAAAATACAATCAACTTGTAAAACAAAAAATAGAGACATTACCTAGATTGGTAATTGCTTCAAGATAATTTTTTTTACTTTTTTAGATGAGCACTAATACTCTATGTTCAGACTGGGCGATATACTCAAAGATTTTGTTAAGACTGATACTAGTTGTGATGTTTTTGGTTTATTGATTGATGATTGTATATTAGTCAGAAGCAAATATGCTCACCTGATTAAGGAGATCGAGCAAAAATACAACAAACCAACTTACATTGTTGATGGTATTGTAGACTACAGTAAAGGACAACCTTTATACACTACAGATCTCAAAGACACAAACAGCAACAATGTATAATGTTATCTACCAAAAGTAATCAAAAGCCAAGAATTGTAAGAATACCCTATATCCGATCTAACAATCAAAAGATATTTCTACTTGATTTAACCTTTAACACCTACAATATAATAAAGTCACTTATAAACAATTACATAAAACCAAGGCTAAGACCAACGGTTGTTATTCCAAAGCTAACTATAACTAATCAGAATGCATACATAGAATATCGTAAAGCCTTAACACAACAGGGCATTACAGTTTTAAATTGGAGAACAAAAATTCCTATGCTATCACAAAGTAATGATGATGTAGCAGAACCAGAGAAAGCATATAACAAACTTAGTTTGACTGTTGCTAACTTCATAGACTTAACACTAATATTTAGCAGTTTACATAACTATTATCAATCCAGATACATACAACTAAACAGAACATTAACCAAAATAATTGAGAATCATTTTGTTTTGCAACAAAACAGTAATAACATTTTAGTATTGATATTTGATCCTCAGTTCGCAGCAAATATACTAAACATAAACAATATCAGAAATGATGTTATCGGTAAAATTCTCTATTATGGAAGCAATTGGCTTAATTTGTTTTCGGAAATATACGTGGCAATAGTTACAAGTAGAGGCTACGATAATGATGTAAAAATGCAAATACTTAAACTAACAAATGTTAGCAGACAACCTTATTTGATTATAGAAATTTTGGATAAATATCTTAAAAAGTTTGCTCCCGAGGAGACAGATAAACAAACAACTACTACAAACAAATTATACTCAATAGCAGATCAAAATGTTACAAACTATAAACCGACTAACAAAACAGAATATCAATTCAAAAAGTTTATATCTGCTTCACATACATTAAATATCTCACTAGAGAGAAAACATATACCTGATATTAGCAGCATAACATTCGAGAGAAAAGAATTGCATATACCAACATTCTCTAGATTTTTAACTCAGAAAGATGAGAGAATCATAAAGAATGATAGGATTGAACAATATAGCACCATAATACCTGCAATGATTAGAATTATGGAAGATCAAGGTATAAAGATTAAGAAAGTTGACATTGATCATGTTAAACCATTTAGCAATAACAGAGTTACATTAGTCTCAAAAGTTAGATTTCACATACAACTACCAGGAGGTCAAGAAGATATATTAGAGGTTGAACTGCCTCAGTTAATTGACAACTATTACTTCTATGTTAATGGTCGTAGAAAGATAATGACTTATCAGTTACTCTCAGATCCAATAACGATTGTAAAACCATACACAGTTAGGATACATACAATGTATCAGGTTGCAACAATAACATACAATCCTAAAAAACGGACATCAAAAATATACACAGTTGGAGTTGAACTTAATCCTGCCATATTATTTATGGTTCATGGTAGAAAAAAGTTCTTCAATTTATTTGGTTGGGATTATGAAATAGTTTAAGATGTTTTTTTGTTAAGCTTCTTCATAAATATCTATTGTAGTTCCTTCATATCTCAATCGGAACAGCGGATCAATATATTGTGGTGGCTTTCTTATAACTTTTATGTTAGCATTTGGACCTAGTTGTTTTCTAACAAATTGTATAATGCTAGACAAATTATCTTCATCTGAACTATTATTTAGTAAAATGTAATACGGCCTAGACAAACTACTCATATCTTTAAATTTAGTGTAGTTGCTATTACACAAAAAAATCCTCATTAAGATTCTACTCTAAATACACCTTTTATAAACTCTCTTACATATGCTCCTGTATACGAATCAATTGTTTTGCTAACTAACATAGTTGGAATTAGATTATGTCTCAGAGCAACTGCAATCAACTTAATAGTTGTAGCTAAAACTTTACTGTTAACAAATTTCTCATTAAAAGGTAATTCATACAAAGATCTCAAATAGTGATATTGATCTACAAACTTATATTTTTCATCTATCATGCTAACCAGAATAGTGTCATATATGTTGTATGCAATAACTAAGCTTGGGTCTTCATCCCAGATTTGTTTTAAGGATTTGTTTAGTTTTACTTTGCTAGATTTTAATTCTAATTTTGAGACATTATCCAAAGAGTAAGATGTTAGATCTGGTTTTATATTGCGATACATCTTTAACAAATCTATTGTTGCACCATAGACCAAGTCACAATCTGTACCCACATTCTTTTCATCATTCACTTTACAGGGAATAATGGAACTATCGTTTGTTAGCTTTATGTATCTGTTTATGATGTATGATACGTCAAAGCCAACATTCCAACCAACATACAAAGCAAACTCATCTTTTATTTTATTGGTTATGTGAACAACTAAATCCTTTTCATTTTCGAAAGCAATCAATTCAATTTCTTGACTAACTTGTTCTGGTAAATATTTTTTTACTGTTTGTAAATCTACATGTTTTGTTTGCAAGTAACAACTATATATTTTGTTCTTATTGTTATCCATATAACTGTAACATATGATGGGTCTATCAGCTATAACTGGATCTGGAAATTCTCCTTCATTGTTTAAAACTTCTATATCCAAATATGCATAACTGGGTTTGTGAAACGATCTATTTCTAGATACTGATAGGAATAATGCAAAATTCTGAACTAAACTGCCCTCTATAACTCCAAATGAAGAGCTTTTACCATTTATATTTTTTATGTAGTCGCTAAGTATTTTACTGTAGTTTCTGCTAACAATTCTGAGTTCTTTTTTATCTCCTGTTACAAATGTAGCAAAATTGAATTTTTTGTCTGCTTCAAAATTATGTACAAAAGTTTGAATTGGTAATCCGATAATCTTTTTGCCTGCTTCAGGTTTGTATAAACATAACAACATATAATTTTCATATTCAAAGCAGGATATTATATCATATCCATTTAAATCAATATCCAAATCTAAATTCTTAGCACTATCATATTCTGATTGTAAGAACTCTAATTGTTTTGCTGCTTCTACTTTGCTTGCTGTATCTATGTAGACTAGATTTGGATTATTTGTTACTTGCTTAAATGTATCCAAAATATGATTTATGATATCCTCTTCTCTACTTCTCAAATAGTAAGCAGGATGATATGTTGCATAAATTTCTATCTTTTGTTTAGTATTCCTATCCAAAACAGTGTCTATAAATCCTTTTTGTGATGCTTTGATATGCTTAAGTTGGTAAATTTTACATATTTGTTGCAAGCCTCTATTACCTAGTGTAATAATTTTAACTGGTGAATATTTTTGTATTTGATTAATGATGTTTGGTCTACATTTTGTTAGCACAGTATCATTTGGAGTTTCATTCTTATCTGGATGACATAAAACACTATTTGTTATTACAATATTGTAGTTTTTGATTTGTTTTATAATGTTGCGAATTATGGAGCCTGATTTACCTGTAAATGGCTTACCCGTTTTTGCTTCTGTGTAACCTGGTGCTTCACCAACTAACATAATAGTTTGATCTGAATCATTATCTATGTAATCCTCCATAACAATAGGACGATCTCTTAACATACATGAAGCACAGTTATCAAACTTCATACAAAAAAATTTAGTATTGTTGCTACTTTATATTTTTAAGTATAGGATGACCTAACACTAAAATTTTTTGAGCATCCTCTTTAACTTCAAATTCATTCTCAAGTTTCATTAACTCCTCTATGAATCGCTTTCTATAGTTACTTGGAGCTTGGAAGCCTCCTGCTAGAGGATTGAATGATGGTGTTCCATCTGTTGTTGTTGATGAAAACAATAAAACAGGTATGAGATCAATGACAGTCATATTTACATCAACATACTTTGGATGACCTGAAATAAAAGTCTCTTTAGATGGAGTAAAACTAATGTTTTGAACTGCGGCTACTGGTATAAAAACTTGTCCTGGAACTAGACATGAAAACATATAAGGTGGAGCAGTAAATAATCTGCTTAGAAATGTTCCAGATTTAAGAAATTGAGATATAGCATCATCATTATTAGACCAATAATCACTCCATAAAGTAGGAGCAGATATCATATACAAACCAATAAGAGGTACTAATATATTCTCAACAAATTCATTGAAACTGTTTGCAACAAATCTCATATTAATGTTAACTGATAGTAAGTATGTACTACTCTCATATGCTTGAGGATAAGCTGGTTGTTTAGCTAACACTAAATTTCTAATAATGTCAGTTATTTTGTTTAAACCACTATCTAAGCTAGTAAATATTTGATTTGGTATCAGTTGATTAATAGTATCTACAAGCAATTCACCAATAGCAGCTAATATTGCTACATTTGTAATAATACCCGATGCCATCTCTATACCAAAATTTAATAATTGTATACCTGCATCATTTTCTAGTGTATTGTTGTACTGCAGACTGACATCCAGTTCTTTAGCTAAGTACACTAAGTTACTTACATTTGTTAGTCTGTTTTTTGCCCTAGCTAATTGTTTACTGAAACTGTTTGTTGTAAATTTTGTTACACCTGTAAAATTTACACCTTCCCTTAAATATTGTTCAAGAACTTTGAAATGCCGCAATATAAGATGTGGAATTGAATCAGCTACTTGCAATCCGTCTACACCTTTGAACCAATTTACTAAATTTGTATAGCCGGGATCATTAACAAGCAACATAACTATTAATAGCGTTTTGATTTTATTATGCAATCTAGAAGTGTTAATATCTTTTTGATAAAATGGTTTGAATAATACCCAGTTTGATGTTGCTAGAACATCAAGATGTTGTTGATACAAAAAGTAATCAATATCTTTATATCTGTCTGATACATCTTTACCAACAAAAGCAAAGTTACCCAATTTAAACATGATTACGATGCTGAGGCTGTTCTAAAGATCCCTTATCGGGACGCCCCTCCAGCCTCTAAAGGAGCTAACCCTTTAGAATACCTCACCCTATCCCACATCCCTTCCACCAATATGGGCTTCAGAGAAGAAAGGTCTCTTGGTAAGACCTTTCCAAGGATAGGGAAGAGGAAGGCTACCTTCAGAACTTGCCAAGCTACTTGAGAGACTTCTTTAGTCTCTCCCTGCTCGGGATTCCTTCCATCGGCTCCCTCACAGGAGCTTGACTCACTCTGAAGGCTTTGTATGAGATTAACTAAAATGTTCTTTGCATTCTCTACATTCTTTAGTTCGCTTTTTAGTGCATTTCTCTTGTATTTGTTGCTTTCCTTCTCTATAATTTCTCTAAGTTCCTTTTCTCTTTCTTCATATCTTTTCAGTGCAAACTCCAGATATGCCTTGTCCTTTAGTAGTCTTTCGTAATTCTCGGGTGTATCTTCTTTAAATCCCAGTGCCCTTCTTCCTATTACATAAGCACCTGCAATATCCTTGTCTATGTTCAATTGCGGTGCATACTTTAGCATACCGATAACTGAGGTATAGGCAGGGTTGACCTCTATCACTTCTACACCTTTTAGCTTTGCTACTCTTTTTAGCTTTTGTAAAAACTTTTTGGCGTTCCAGCTGTGAAGTATTCTTCTCAGTTTAGCCTTGCCATCTCCACGGGTTCCCTTTTTGAGTTTCTTTAGATTTTCCACTGCTATAGCTTTGCCTTTCTCAATAGCCAAATCCACTATCTGATGGGCTAATATCCACTCTTGATGATCCTTGGTGTTTTTGGAAAGTCCTAAAAGGTAGTGTAAGCTAATAGTTTGATAGCTTAACAGTTCTCCAGTCTTTGAAACTTCTGCTATGGCTAAGTGAATTGGTGATGCGTTTGTGTCTACTGCTATTACTCCGTTTTCTTTGGTGTATTTCACTTCAGGTGTTGGGATCTCAAAAGATACGCTTCCATAAACTTCTCCATCTCTTAGCTTTAGTTCTACTGTGTAGGCGAAGTAGTTTTTTGTTTGCCAACTTTCTAAAAGCATAATCATAAAAGTTATCCACTTATCTTTGCTATTGCTGGGTTCTCTTAACACTTTTGCGTAGATAAACTCTCTTTTTCCTGTGGTAATTCTTAGATGTAGTTTTCCATCCAGTTCCACAAACCTGAGTAGTTGATTACCCTGTACGGTTTTATGTTTTGAACCTATGGCAATCAATGTTCCTTGTCTTAGTTCTCTCCATTGCTTTTTAAGTTTTTCTCTTGCTTTTCCTGTAAGGTGGTTTTTGCAAAGCTTTTCAAAAAGTCTTCTACCTCCAAATACCACTGATTTATCAGTAGTATACTGTTTAGCTTTGTATATGGCTGAATTAATGTATCCTGTTGGCAACTCAGGAAATAACTGTCTTAATCTGTGGTATATCTGAGAGTGAGGGTTTTTTGTTTCTTCTTTTTCCAACTCCTTTAGCATATTGTATGCTACACGAATAGCAGAGGATTGCTTGCGCATTAGCTTTATGAGTTTTTCTTTGTCTTCTTTTTTCAGTTCAAGCTTGAACTGTAGGCTAACAAACATCATGGTTAAATTTTAGCTTTAAAATACAACATATCTAAACTTAGTTATATGCTATCAGATACATTGATTAAACATATATTCCGCGATAATGGTATTTTACCATCCGTGTATGTATTTAAAGATCCCTACCTATTTGAGATAGATTTAATTGATGGCTTCTTTCAAACTATGAGATATTTATCAGCAAATGTTAGAAAGTTTGATAGGTTAGTTGACTTCATTAAATCAGATCAATACAATGACATTTTGAGTAGTGATTTTGGTATCACGTCTAGCAGAGATAAGAAATCACTGATGATAGAATTTCACAAAAAATTCAAAACAAACTATATAGCAGAAATAAACAAAAGAATATTGAGAGTAGATTATTTTGATCAAACGGAGATTAAAGATATGACCACAGATTCAATAATTGTTTTGTGTAGTGAACAAAAAATTAAAGACTATATTACAACATTGAATAAAAATTATCATATTCGCATTACAAGATACGAGGTTATACTATCAAAATTGATTAGTCATAGAACTATTATGGTTATATAGCATTGATTACTTTTTTCCGCCTTTCTTCTTCTTCTTCTTGTCCTTCATAATAAATATTTGCTATTTTTTATACAATACAAAGCAATACCAAACATGCAAAAGAGTAAGTTTGAAGAGCTTCGCAAGAGAATCAGAGTTTATCTACCTCAAAGTAATCAATACGTAACAGTAAAAGAACCACTAGCAAAACAAAGAATAAATATTATGAACAATCTTTTAGCATTGCAAACAGCTGGTAATGTAGATAAGGAAGAAAAAAGTCTAGAGAGAATAAAGTTCCTGTATAAAATCATAGATAATTATGTTGAGAATTGTGTAGAAGAGTATGATCAAGTTAGTCAAAAAATCACACTAGAAGAAAAACATTATCTCATACTACCGATAATTGAGTTGCTAGCAACATTAACTGTTATTGAAGTGAAGGAATATTGTTCCAAATGCAACAGTGAAAATAATTTTGTGCTCACATATGATTTGAATTTATTCAACGATCCCAATATTGACATACTTGAACATATAAAAAACCTAAGAGAGCAATTTGAGATAGAGAAACCTATCTATCCACTGATTTTTGAATTACCAGAAAAGAGTCTTGAACCAACAGATATAAATATAAATGTGGAAAATCTAGATATTAGAATAAGAGTTGGTTTCCCATTGGCTTGTATAAATATTGAGGATGTAATAAATGCTCCCTTTACAAATTTTGAGTATGTTCACAGTCTATATATATTTGAAACTGGACCTCAGGAGAAAATTAAACTAATGTATAATGCTACAAGTGGAAACGTATCTGTATTAAGAGATTTACCTGAAAGTCTAGTCAAAATCATAACAAGAAAACTCAACAAAGCTATTGAACCTTATCGTCAGGAAAGAATTAATTTAAAGTATATGTTTACGTGTCAGGAATGTGGAAATCAAAATGAGATTACATTTGAACCTATACAACATTTTTTCAACATCTTCATACAGTAAAATTAAGTCCAATAACATTTTTGAGCAATGCTCTGGTTTTGGAAATTAAAGATTTAGATATTTTTAATTTACCCGCTAGTTTTATGATTATATTTCATGTTCAAGCAACTAAAATTATAGAGAAACAAAAAGAATTAGAACATAAATTATCTAGTCAATCTAAACAAAAAATTAATCATCCTTTTGTATTCTAAAATTTTTTGTCTAGATATTATATAAAGCAACTAACAGCAACTAAGAATATGCAGATATTGCGAGAACAAATACAGAAAAACATACGAAAATATTGGAATTTTGACAAAAAAATATTTATTGTAAATGGAAATTATATTACAAAAGAGTTATCTGATATAGAAGTAAAATTTGTTAATGAATTATATCTGTTAGTCTTTGAAGCAAACAATAAAGATAGTTGTTTAATAACAGGTGTTGCTGATACACGAATTACAATACATGTTCCACATGGTATAGCTTCACTAACATTTGAACAACTACATCATAACCTACTTAACAACAAAAATTTCTGGGCTAAAATTAATCTCTATCAAAGTATTGGTATGCTCACTTTATCTCAGGTATTGAAGATAGAGAAAAGAAATCCGATCCCAGTTTACAATTGGTCAAATGCTCCCATTGTTTTGGAAAACAGAGCTATCATTAAAGGTTTTACACGTAACGAACCTTTGCTAGTTACAGCAAACGGAAAATCAGCTAAAGATCAACTTGATAAAGAGTACAAGACTATAAGTTTAACCTGTATGCTTGATGTCTCCATCCTCTACAAAAGTGGAGATGAATTGCGAAAAGATTGACGGGTATTTATCTTCAGGGTAGAATAGCAACTAAATATGTAGGACACAAAAATAATCAAAAAAGCCTATAAATACCACTTAGATTAGTTTTTTGCTACAATATACCTAAATTTATTAGCATGACAACCAAAGTTAATAAACAGCGTATTTATCAAATTTTCAAGACATTGCAAGGAGAAGGAGCATATATAGGATTACCTGTATTGTTAATCAGATTTGCTAGTTGTAATCTAAGATGTAAATTCTGTGATAGCTATGAGAATTGGTCAAATCCAGGTAAAGATTTTAGTCCTGAGGAACTGATAAACTACATATTAACAAACCATATAGTTGATTCTGTTCAGAATGTTAGTTATGAGCTAAATGATTATTTGCTTATGTTTACTGGTGGAGAACCTTTAATGACAGAAGATAGACAAGCATTTATAATTGAAGTATCAAAACTATGGAATGAATATAGTGGAAAAGATTTTGTCATAATAGAAACAAATGGAACAAACCCTATAATAGATGACTTTGTTTATTGTAATAACATAAAATTTCATTTTAGCATATCACCAAAAGAAATGAGATATCAACATAAATATGTAGATACGTATCCAAAACTCGTAGATCAGTTAAACAATATGAATGTAAACAACATAAGCTTTTCTCTTAAATTTGTTTATGAAAGTTTACAAACCCAGGAATTTATATTGACATTGGCAGAAAAAGTAAGAAATAAAGCTGTTGGCATATTTGTTATGCCAGAAGGAGCAACGAGAGAAAAACAATTAAACAATAGTTATGAGACACTATTATTCTGCACAAAACATAATTTGATATTCAGTCCAAGACTACATATTTTACAGGATTTTAAGGAGAAAGAATTCATAGGATAAAATTTTTTGTTTATTGTAAGCACAAAAATTTGATATGCCTGTAGCAATTGTTCAACAGGATATAAGAACACTAGATCAATTAATGAATAATGAAGATTATTTATTTGTCTTTGATGACATTTATAAATACACACCTGATAGAATAAAGTATCTCTTTCCAGGTTTTGCTATTACAGGTCGTTTTGACTTCATAGGACCATTGAAGGGATTTCTACCTGCAATTGTGGTATCTTCTCCAAATGATATTGTTGTTACAATACAACCTGGGCTAGCTCAATGTGAAAGTTTTGGACTAATAATACCTAAACCAAAAGCAATTACAATAACACAAAGTGAGATAGATAGTTACAAAACAGTAAACAATATAACAACAAATCTATTTACAACTTATCTCTGTGTACAAACAAATATAATAGGATGTAATGATGGTATCAAATCAACAAACATGGAATGGGTTCTATCTACTAGATCTGAAAGTAAAAGATTTGACTTAAGTACTACTCCAAATTGTAGAATACCTATACTAGCACTAGATATAGACACTTCTACAACTATATATAATGCATCTGTTAATATTCCACTGACAGCTGATTTGTATCCATAATTTTTTGCAAAAAAATAATTAGGGATAAGGAAATTCTTCAGTTGTAAAAGTTTCGTTTGCTTCAGTATTATTTGTATTAAGGTTTATGTTTTCTTTTGTTAACATCTCATAAAACTTTTCTCCGAGTATTTGCTTTATGAGATTATCAAAATTAACATTCTTTTGCAATTGTATAGACTGCATTGTAGATAGAGATGAAAATATCTCAGACAGTGTGTTAAATATCAGATTTACAGGTTTCGTTAATTCAATTTTAAGTAGTTCTGCATACATATAGTAAAGATCTTTATCTAGCAAATACATGTAATACAACATAAGTTTTGTTAGTGCTTGATTAATTGGTTCTTGTAACATTATTATTTTCTCTAGAAAGTAGCTAGACACTATTCCTAATAGAGCCGTTTCTGTTTCTTGTATTAGATGTGAAGCTGGTAAGCCAGCTACCTTACCTATAATACTTTGTAGCATATCGGATAAAGATTGTAAGTTTGGATTATATTCTCCTATAGGTGTAAAACCTTCAATGTTAAAATATTTTTGTCCATTCTTTGTTGGTATGATAAGTATGTTGTATGGTGTTAAGAATTTGGGAAATGTCTGAGCTGGTATAATATCATTAACTGGAATTAATTCGCTTTTAAACATTGTGAGTGCTTGCTGCAGATAATGTGATACATGAGCATTAGATAGATTAGAAACTTCCACAGTAACATTTAATACCTTTCTTTCGTTGACAATGTCTGTAGCTATCTTCTGTATCAACAAATTATACAAGTTACTCAGACTAATAATGTCTTTTATTAAACCTTCATCATAAGGTTTAGGAAAACTAAACTCAACAATCTTATTTACAGGAACTAAAAAGATGTTCTCACTAAAATGATCTGCTAAATCTTGTTTAATTTTCTTTAGCATTTCTTCATTGCCTTCAAATATAGCATTCGCAAGAGCATTTGTTATATTCCTTAGTAATTGCTCTCTTTCTGGATTATTTTGTTCTCTGTTAATAGGTGTATGCAAATCTTGAGTAAATGGATTACCCACAACAAGATAAGCAATTGTTAATTTACCTAAAGTAAGAGCTTTAACTCTTGTTTTGTTAACAATATGTGCTTTATATAGCATTGTGTGTCTGTGAAACTTATTATTGCTTATTGTGACTTTAATGTTTTCGTTTTTTTTGTTACTATTCTGTAGATTTCGCAATTGCATGAAAGCAAAATCATAATCTTGTGTATTCTCTATATAAACATAACTTTCTTTGTTTACATTTAGTAGTTTCTCAATGTTACTGTAGTTAACTAGCCAAACATAACACTTTCCATCTACTATAAGTGTAGATAGTACTTCATAGATTATATTGTTTAAGTCTAGTGATTTTGCTAAGTTAAATACTATATCTTTGTCTATTTCCATATCAAGAGTTATGATATATCTATCGCCATTATATAGTTGAGGTGCTAAATTGGTCATATATATTTCAAATATTCTTTGCAATATAGGATTTCCATATAGTGTTTCAATTGTTATGCTTGTTTGATTTGTGCTTCTTAATATATTGCTCAAATCAGATTTCAGAGTAGGAGCTATTTCTTCTAAAACTCTTAACAATCTTTCTGATATACCAGCATCTTGTTGTTCTAACTTATTTTGAACTAAACCTTTAAGCAATCTTTCAACATTGGATAGCTTTTCAAAATCCTTATTGCTAGGTTGCATTTTTACAGCAGCTTGAAGTAAGGAAAATATGTTATAGCACACATAATTGATGAATTTTATAGATGGATTAAAAAACTACATACAAAACAAAGATTTGTTGTTACAATATATTAAGCAGCATCCTATTGAGACTATAGAGAATTTGTTTTTAATGCCTGCTCCAACAGATGATAACAAAAAAGTTCGTATAACATTAAACGTTCCTCAAAAATTGTTAATAACTAATGCACTACAATCTAATGATATATATGCACTAGGTTCAACTCAGATAGCTGGCAAAACTACAGCTGCTGCTTTACTAACAGCATATGTTTTAATTGCATATCCAGGAATACAAGTCTACTACCTATCGTTAAAAGATGAATTGGCTATGGACTTCCAGAACAGAGTCTTGCGTATCATCGATAATATGTTTCCCGCTATAAAGGTTGAGTACAAAAGACAACCATTTCAAAACAAAGTTATATTATTTGAGAATAATTCAGTTTTCAGAGTTAGTGGTATCAATAAACACTACAAAGATCCAAGCTATCTATTCAAACAATTAACTGTTCAAATATTGATTATAGATGAGTTTGCTAACATTAAGAGTAATTGGAGAATGTTGGAATTAGCAACAACAAGATTGGCTGCTACACGTAGTATGATGCGCAATATATTTCCAACATCATTAATATTATTGTCTAACGCTGCTGCTTTGATTAATGATGAAGCTAGATTTGCATTCAAATTATGGTATGATAGCACACAAGGTCTAACAGCATATACTCCTATACTATTCTACTACAGAGACTTACTAGATGACGAACAAGCTAACAAACACATTGAAGAGGAATATAAGAGAACAAGAAACCTCAGGCAGATTTTAATAAACTATGAATGTATGTTCTTACCTGATAGCGATAGTTTCATTGATGATGATGAGGTTTTGAACAAATTAGTTAGGATTAACAATAATGTTAAACAAAAAACATACTTTTTGAAAGATGATTTTGGAGAAGTTATAACTGCTTTAAATGTGTATAGTGATATAGAGTTGTATATGCTTCAAAAAACAATTTACATTGGAGTTGACATAGCTACTGCTTATGGTAAGGATAGCTATGCTATTGTTGGTGTTGATCCACAGAATGGTGATTTAGTATTTGAATGGCAAGCTAGCAACATAGACGTAACATTTGTTTTGAGAATATTGTCAGAAATAGCTAAACAGTTTCGTAACTGTAAATTGGTTATAGAGAGGAATCTAGGCTCACATATTATTGAGATTTTGCAGCAAACATACGCAGAGAAAATTTATGTGGATAATCTAAATGATCAAAAACCGGGTGTCTACACTACACAAAAAAGTAAAGAGAAAATGTTCTCTATTTTATATGATGTTGTTAATCAAAATCCAGATGCAATCAAAAGCAAAAACCTAGCCATACAAATACTATCACTTAAAAAGAGAAAAGGAAAAATTGTATCTGAACTTGAACATGATGACTTATTAATGGCTTACTGTATTGCTTTGTATGCAATAAAGAATGATAGTATGCTAGAAAATATTAATCAGGATAGTGAACAAACAACAGTAAATGAAGTAGCAGCATTCAGTCAATTATTGATCTATCAAAAGGCTGCTCAGAATGTTCATCAAACAGAAGAACAATTATTAGAGGATTTAGCTAAAATAGCAGGAACAATAAACGATAAAGACATATTGTTAACATTAAGCCAGTTGAAAATATAAACGTTTTTATTTTTTGAGCTTTTTTATTAGCGTAAAAGATCAAATGAGTCAACTATTTTCAATGGGTAGTGATCAACGTATTGTTAAAGCTGCAAGAGTATCATTTGCTAAAGATTTATCATCTGTTATTGATGTTGAAAGAGATAAAAAATTGATAAAATATTTGCTTGATAATAAGCACGCTTCTCCTTTTGAACATGTTATATTTGCATTCAAAGCAAATAAAAAAGAGTATATAAATCTCATATCAAAAATATCTTATCCTGTTGTTAACATCTATTATGATGGAGGTTATATATGGCTTAATGCTCGCACACTAATTAATTTTATTGATCAATTGCCTTATAAGTTAGTTGAATACGCCCAGCAAATAATACCGACTACGATGAGCTTTGTTTTAAACAAAAGTGATATAAATAATTACACAATAGATAAAGATCAAAACAATCAAATCATAACAACAAGTAGTGGTTGGATAAAATTATTGGACAAACTAGAACTTGGAACATGCTTAGATCACTATACATTTATTGTAGAATGCCCATTGTTTGTTGCAAGACAATGGTTCAGACACAGATTTGGTTCTTTTAATGAAGTCAGCAGAAGATATACAGATGTTGATTTGGATTTCTATATTCCAGAAAAGTTGAGACTGCAATCAAAAAACAACAAGCAAGCTTCAGATGATAATTATCTAGACAATGAACAAAATACTTTGCTAGTTAGCTTATTGCAAATAAGTGTTAAAACTATGAAAGTTATTTACAATTTATTAAGAGAATTAGATGTTGCTAAAGAGATAGCTCGTGGTGTTTTACCACAATTTATGAAAACAAGATTTTACTGGACAGCTCCAAGAATATCTATAGACAATTTTATAAAGTTACGTAAACATAAACACGCTCAATTTGAGATAAGAGAATTTGCTGAAGCTATCGAACAAATGATTGGATATAAAGAATGCTATAATTTAAAGCTTTAACTTTTTTTGTTCTTACTGAACGCTTTGAGCAAAACTAAGAATGAGAGTTATAAAACGAACTGGTTATATAGAATCATTATCAATTAATAAAATCAGATCTATTGTCAATTTTGCTTGCAATGGGCTTAGAGTTGACCCTCTTGAGCTCGAGATGGACGCACAGATACAGTTCAGAGATGGCATCACCACCAAGGAAATTCAGCAATTGCTTATCAGAACTGCCGCGGAAAAGGTATCTCCACAAAATCCAGATTGGCAGTATGTGGCAGCAAGACTTCTTCTTTACGATCTTTATAAGGATGTGGGACATATAAGAGGTTATAAGGTAAAAGACAAGATAAATGGTAAATACAAGCCTTACAATCCAGAAAGCTTTTACACTCTTGTGAAGACCTACACAGACAGAGGTATATACGGTGAGTATTTGCTAAGGGAATACTCCAAAGAAGAGTTTGATACTCTTGCCAGCTACATAAATCCAGACAGAGACCTTCTTTTCAACTATACGGGTATAAAAGTACTCTACGATAGGTATTTAGTAAGGGATGAGAATGGAAATGTTATAGAGCTTCCACAAGAGATGTATATGCTTATTGCTATGACTTTGGCTATTCCTGAAAAGAAGGAGGAAAGGCTAAAATATGCAAAACTCTTTTATGACCTTATGTCAAACCATGAAATCTCTCTGGCAACTCCTACACTTATGAATGCAAGAAGACAACATAGTCAACTTTCTTCTTGTTTTGTTTTAACAGTAGATGATGACCTTTATGATATCTTTGACAACGTGCAAAAGGCAGGACAAATATCCAAGTTTGCAGGAGGTCTTGGTATATACCTTGGCAAAATTAGAGCTACAGGTTCTCCTATAAGGAAGTTCAAAGGAGCAAGCTCTGGTGTTTTACCTGTGGTTAAAATTCTCAACGATGTGATGGTGTATGTGGACCAGCTTGGCATGAGGAAAGGCTCCGCATCCATAACTCTTGACATATGGCATAAGGATGTGTTGGACTTTCTGGAGGTCAAAACCAATGTAGGAGATGAGAGAAAGAAGGCTCACGACATACATCCTGCCATATCCATACCAGACCTGTTTATGAAAAGACTGAAAAACAGACAAAAGTGGACGCTCTTTGATCCCTATTACTGCAAGAATGTAAAAGACGGCAAAAACCTGGAGGACTTCT
Organism: Thermodesulfobacteriaceae bacterium; assembly: GCA_049414625.1. Classification (GTDB taxonomy): domain Bacteria; phylum Desulfobacterota; class Thermodesulfobacteria; order Thermodesulfobacteriales; family Thermodesulfobacteriaceae; genus WYEG01. Next base: position 7,550 of record JBMSAU010000110.1, on the reverse strand, counting down.
ACGGTCAAGAGTTTGAAGAGCTTTATGAAAGGCTTGAGAGAGAACTTCCGCCAAACACCAAAAAAGAAGTGGATGCCTTTGAGCTATGGAAGAGACTCTTGACAGTGATATTTGAAACAGGAGAGCCTTACATCTTCTTCAGAGACACTACCAACAGACTAAATCCTAACAAGCATTGCGGTATGATCTACTCGTCCAATCTTTGCCACGAGATAGTGCAAAATATGTCCGTGACCACACACATAGAAGAACACCTTGACCCAGAGACAGGCATAATCACCCATAAGAAGAAGTCAGGAGATGTGGTTGTATGCAACCTTGGCTCTATCAACCTTGGCAAAGTCTACACAAAAGAAGACCTTGAGAGAGTGGTGCCAATATTGGTCAGGATGCTTGACAATGTTATATCTATCAACTACTATGCCATAAAGGAAGCGGAATATACCAACAAACGCTACAGAGCCATAGGCATAGGAGTAAGCAACTACCACTACTGCCTTGTGAAAAACGGAATTCCTTGGGAGTCAGACCAGCACCTGAGGTTCGCCAGCAGCCTCTTTGAAAGGATAGCTTATTATGCCATAAAGGGTTCAATGGAACTTGCCAAGGAAAGAGGCAAATATCCGCTTTTTGATGGGTCCGACTGGAGTAAGGGCATATTCTTTGGAAGGACGCCAGAAGAAAACCAAAGGCTTTCTCAGGAAAACGGAAACAACTTTGATTGGATAAGATTGGCAGAGGAGGTTAAAATGAATGGAATGAGAAATGCATATCTGCTTGCCCTCATGCCTACTGGTTCTACTTCCTTGATAGTAGGTGCCACTCCTTCCATAGACCCGATCTTTGCCAAGTTCTACAAAGAGGAAAACATGTCGGGCATTTTGCCTCAAGTTCCGCCCGAGGTGGATAAATACTACTGGCACTACAAATCCGCCTATAACATAGACCAAGAGTGGATCATCCGTGCTGCGGCGGAGCGTCAAAAGTGGATAGACCAAGCCCAAAGCTTGAACCTGTTTATTGACCCTGAAAGGATAGACGGTCCTACCCTCTCAAGGCTTTACACCTTGGCTTGGGAACTTGGGCTAAAGACTGTGTATTATTGTAGGAGTAAGTCCATAACAGACATAGAGGAATGCGAAAGCTGTGCAACATAAGGTTGGTGATCTTTGACCTTGATGGCACGCTCATTGACTCTGCGGAGGACATAGCCCTCCATGTGGGTCGTGTTTATAGAGAGCTCAAGGGCAAGGATGTGCCCGCCGATGAGGTTAAAAAGAACATAGGAGACGGTGCCCGAAGCCTCTTGGCAAACTTCTTTCAGGGGCAGGGGTTAGAAGAGGCTCTGGAGAGGTTTTTACACTACTACATTTCAGAGCCCGTAATACACACCAAGCCCTACGAAGGAGTGATGGAGACCTTGGAGAGCCTGAAGGAAAGGGGAATCCTTTTAGCTGTTGCTACCAACAAGCCCCACGCCATAACTCTGGAGGTGCTAAAAAGGCTGAAGATGCTCCACTACTTTGACGAGGTGCTGGGTGCGGACCTATTACCGGAGAAAAAGCCTTCCCCCTTGCCCCTGTTGGAAATAGCCAAGCGTCTGGAGGTTCCTCCTGAACTTGGCCTGATGGTGGGAGACTCAGAAAACGATATTCTGGCAGGAAGGAGGGCTGGCATGCTAACCGCCCATGCCCGTTGGGGATACAAAACCCCCCAGAGCCCACCGGACTATCATTTGGACCATCCAAAAGAGCTTTTACGCTTAATTGACTGACTGGTCGGTATGTTATAATTTTGCCCAACATGTGGGCACTTCTTCTAAGCTTGGTCTTTTTGTTTGCCTGCGGTAAAAAGGAACAAAAATCTCAGGAGCAAAGAACACAAAAACCTGTGGTAATAACCACCTACACAGTCTCAAGCCAGGAGGTGGAGGAGTATTACACCACAAAGGGCTACTTTGAGTCTCCTCAGGATATAGTTCTTAAGCCAGAGGTAAGCGGGAGGGTTGCCCAGCTTTATGTGGAAGAGGGTGCCTTTGTAAGGAAAGGACAGCCCCTTTTGAAGATAGACCCATCCGAGTACGAAAACACCCTCAGACAGCTTCAGGCACAGCTCTCTCAGGCAAAGGTTAACTACGAGAACCAGAAGGCTATAGTCGAGAGAAGAAGGATGCTCTTTGAGAAGGAGTTGATTGCAAAGGAGGAGTATGACAACGCCTTGGCACAGCTGAGGGCTCAGGAGGAGCTTTTGAAAGTCATAAATTCCCAAATAGCCAACGCCCAGCTTATGGTTTCAAAGACTGTCCTTAGGGCACCCTTTTCTGGCTACATTGCCCAGCGTTTTGTAAGTGTGGGAGACTATATAACTCCCCAGTCTCAAACCTTCAGGCTTGTATCCTTGAACCCTCTGAGGGTGGTCTTTCAGATTCCTCAGGAGCTGGTAGCCTTTGGTAAGGTGGGTAAAATGGTGGATTTGGAGGTGGAGGGTGTGGGAACGGTGAAGGGAAGAGTCGTCTTTGTGTCCCCCACCGCAGACCAGAGCAGGCTTTTGACCCTAAAGGCACTGGTGGATAACAGAGAGAACCTGATAAAGCCGGGCATGTATGCTTTGGTTAAACTGCCCACCCAAAAGGTTTCTGCCTTTGTAGTTCCCGAGAGGGCTGTTGTTCTGAGGGGAACCAAAAAGATCGTGTGGAAGGTGGAGGGACAAAAGGTTATGCCAGTTGAGGTACAGGTCCTAAGGCAGGAGGATGGAAAGGCGTACATCAAGGCAGACCTTAAGGATGGAGATCAAATAGCCTTAGATAACGCCTTCTTGCTTAGGGAAGGTGTTGCGGTGGAGATAAAGCAGTGAGGGTAATAGTACTTTTGCTTTTGGTTTTGGGCTTTGCTAGGGCTATTACCTTAGAGCAAGCCCTTGAGCTTGCCAAAGAGAGGGCAAACCAGATAAGGCTCTCAGGGCTGGACATAAAAAAGGCGGAAGAAGAGATTAAGAGGGCAAGGGCTAACATTCTACCGCAGGTAAGCATCTCCTATAGCTACACCTACTTTGGGCAGGACTTAGCCTTGGGAACTATACCCAACAACAGGCACAGCGCAGTCCTCCAGCTAAACCAGACCATCTTTAACAAACAGGTCTTTGAACTTATAAAACTGGCAAACATCCAAAGGGAACTTCAGAGCCTTATCAAAGAGGACGTGCAAAGGACGTTGGAAAGTCAAGTGAAGGACCTATTCTATGGGCTCCTATACAGAAAGGCACTCATAAAGCTTCAAGAGGAGAACCTTGCTTACTGGGAGGAGAACTACAAAGTAGTCTCTGCCAAGTTTTCTGCGGGAGTGGTGCCTAAGGTAGAGCTGTTGAGGGCACAGTCCCAGCTTGAGCAGGCAAGGGCTCAGCTTGAGCAGGCAAGGGCGGATTACCTGAAGGCTTTGGAGGACTTTAAGGCACTTTTAAAGCTTGAGGGAGATGTGGAACCGGAAGGCACATTGGAGATGAAGGAGTTTAGTCTCAAGGAGGAAGAGCTTTTACAAACTTTAAAAGAGAAAAACTCCACACTCAGAGTTGCTAAAAAGTTGGTAGAGTTGGCACAGGGTACGGTGGAATTAAAAAAGGCACAAAACTTTCCCACAGTAAATGGCTTTGCTAACTATCAGCTGTTCACTGGGAGGAGGTTTTTCTTTGGAAGTACTGAACTGCTAAAGGGCTACTCCTTTGGAGTGAGCGTTAACTACCTGATCTTTGATGGCTTTTCAAGGAAAGCGGAAATATCGGTAGCTGAGATAGACCTTCTCAAACAGAGAGAAAACCTATTGCAATTAGAGTACGACCTTAAGGCAAGGTTAAGGAGCACACTACTTTCCATAAATTCCCTCAAGGCTCAAATAAAGGCAGTGCAGAGCGCGTTGGAATTTGCCAAGGAGGGCTTAAGGCTATCCACCGAAAGATACAGACTGGGAGTGGGCAGTCAGTTGGAGGTCTTGGAGGCAAGGGCAAACTACAACAACCTCTTGGCAAACTACTATCTTCTTCTTTATCAGTATAACTCCTCCATAGCAAGCTTGGAGAGGCTGACCCAATGAGTTCTGCCAGGGAAAGGCTCCTTGAATCTGCAAAGATACTCTTTTCCCAAAAGGGTTATTACGCCACCAGTGTGGAGGACATTGTAGAGAGTGCGGGGTTCTCCAAGGGCACCTTCTACTTTTACTTCAAAAGCAAAGAGGAGCTCTTTAAAAGCTTGGTGGAAGAGATGCATTTAAACATTGTGAAAAGGTTGGAGGGTTTTTTGGAGAGGGACTTACCCTTGGAGGATGCACTGGTAGAATATGCCAAGGTTTTTTTGGAGGACATATACCAAAACAGGCATATAGCCCAGATTTTTCTTTTCCAACTGGTGGGAACCAATGAAGAATTTAGGGAGCTTTATTACACCAAAGTAGCCCACTTGAGGGAAATGCTAACTAAAATGGTGGATAGGGCTATTCAAAGGGGAGAGATAACCTACAAAAACGCAGAAAATATAGTTAATTTGTATGCGGGTTTTTTGAGAATGTTGGTGCTTGAGTATGTTTTTAGGGAAAGAGAGCCAGACTTGGAGAGGGTGAAAGGCTTAGCCCAAGAGGGTGTGAAGGTGCTCTTTAGGGGGCTAAAAAATGTTTAGAATTTTTGTTTCTTTGGTTTTTCTAATCCATCAAGCTTGGGCAATAGGGTTGTCTGAGGTTATTCAAAGGGCTTTGGAGAAAAACCCTGAACTTTCAGCCCTAAAGCAAGAGTTACGGTCTGCCACTCTGTCACTTTCCGCAGAAAAACAGCTCTTTCTGCCCGAGTTCTTTTTTACATACACCTACACCTACAACTTTGAAAAGCAGACCTTCAACATACCCATCTTCAGCGGATTGCAGGTGGAAAGTGCCAAAAGGTCTTATCATACCTTTCAGGCGGGGCTCAGATATACGGTCTTTGATGGGTTCGCCAGAAACTTTTCCGTTGCCTTGGCAAGCGCAAACCTAAAAAGCAAGGAATTTTTACTGAAAGAGAAGGTGGAAAGCCTGAAGTTTGATGTGATCTCCGCATACCTGGATGTGCTCTCCGCAAAGGGTGTGGTTTCCGCCATAGAGAAACAGAGGTCTGCGATTTTGCTTCAGGTTCAAACCGCAGAAGCCTTCTATCAGAAAGGGCTCGTTGCCATAACGGATGTTCTGCAGGCAAAGGTGCGTCTGGCGGAGGTGGAAAGGGACCTAAGAAAGGCACGGGGAGACTACAGGGTTGCCCTGGCAAACCTCTCCAGACTTTCTGGCATACCCGAGGAAGAACTTTTGAACTTGGAAGAGCCTAAGGTAGTGGTGGATGTTAAACCTTTGGAGTTCTACTTGCAGAGGGCAAGGGAAAGAAACATTCTCAAGGCACAGAGGCAAGCCATAGAAGCCTTTAGGGCACAAAGGGGCATTGCCAGAAGCCAGTTTTTCCCAAAGCTCTTTGTGGAGGGAGTTTATATTTACTCAGACCAAAATCCCAACATAAAACCAAAGGGTGTATTTGGTATTGTGGGTGGCGTTGCCCTGAGCTTTCAGGGTGTAAGACCATACTATCAAGAACTCTCCTTTGGTGCTTTGGAGCTGAAGGCACAAAAAGAGTATGAAGACCTACTGGATAAGGTCCAGCTTGAGGTAAAGAGGGCTTACGAGGAGCTGTTGGTTGCCCAAGACAACCTAAAGGTTGCCCAATCTGCCCTGGCTTTTGCGGAAAAGTTCTTTGAGCTTTCTAAAGAGCAGTATGCCAATCAAATAATAAGCCAGAGGGAGCTTTTGGAAGCGGAAGCCAGCTTAACCAAGGCGAGGGTAGATAGTGTAATTGCTTACTACCAGTTTCTTAAGCAATACTACAGGCTTTTAATAGCTTCCGGGCTTGAGGTGGAGCCATGAGAAAGACTTTGGGCGTAGCCCTTTTGGTGCTTGTAAGTCTTCTTTTTGTTGTCTATGCGGTGCGGTGGGTCAAGCACAGAATGGAATATGCAGTTAGCGATGCGGTCTTTGTAAAGGCAGACCAGATGGCAACCTTAGCCTTTCAGGTATCTGGCAGGGTTGTAAAAATATACAAGGATCTGGGAGATTTTGTGAAGGCGGGTGAAGTGCTGGCAGAAATTGAACCGGAGGATTACAAGCTTCAGGTGGAAGCCTTGGAGGAAAAGATAAAGTCCCTCAGAGCAAAAAGGTCTGCCTTGCAACTTGAGATAAACAGGGTCTCAAAGGAGTTGAGTTTGGGTGTGGAAAGCTCCTACTTAGCTTTTGAAGAGCTTGCAAAAAGGGAAGAGACCCTTCTGAGTCAAAAAAGGGAGGTTGAAGCCCAGTTGGAGCTTTTGAAAAGGGACAGGGAGAGGTTCAAGGAGCTTTTGGATAAAGGGCTCATTCCTCAAAGAAGGTACGAAGAGATAGACACCAACTATAGGGTGATGCTTGAGAGGAAAAAAGCCTTAGAAAAGTCCATAGAGGAGCTTCAAACTGCCAAAAGGAGGGCTATGGTGGGCGTAAGCACCGCAAGAGCATCCCTAGGAAGGGTTCAGGAGCTTCAAAAACAGTTGGAGGTTTTGGATGGGGAGATTTCCGCCTTAGAAAGGCAGAGAGAGTTAGCCAAGAGAAACCTTGAATACACAAAGCTTAGGGCACCCTTTGATGGGGTAGTAGCCAAGAGGTTCATAAGCGTGGGGGATTTGGTAAGACCCGGTCAGCCTGCCTTTAGCGTTATAAACTTAGACAGCCTTTATGTGGAGGTGCTTTTAGAAGAGACAAAGCTAAAGGGTGTGCAAAAGGGGAGCAAGGCTTATGTTAGGCTTGATGCCTACCCGGGCTTGGTCCTTGAGGGAGAGGTGGAGGAAATAAGCCCAGCTTCCGCTGCCACCTTTGCCTTGGCTCCAAGGGATGTTTCTGCGGGGGAATTTACCAAGGTCGTTCAGAGGATTCCCGTTAAGATCAAGCTAAAAGATGAGGACAAAAAACTCCTTCGGGTGGGCATGGGCGGAAGGGTGGAGATCAGGAGGCAATGATGGAGGAAAAGCCACTTCATGAAAGCCTAAGCACCGCCCAGCGGGTCTTTTTGACCTTTTCTTTGATGGTGGGGGTGTTTATGGCTATTTTGGACACCACCATCGTGGATATTATAGTGCCAAAGCTGATGGCACCTTTATCCACAGACCTCTATGGGGTGCAGTGGGTGATCACCTCATACATGACCGCCGCAGCCACTGCCATAATGCTGGTAGAGTGGTTGGAAACAAAGGTGGGGTTAAAGAAGGTATTTATCGCCGGGCTCTTTCTGTTTACCACCTCCTCCTTTTTTGCGGGCAACGCCCAGAATTTGGAGTGGATGATCACCGCAAGGGTGTTTCAAGGCTTTGGAGAGTCCCTAATAATTGTCAGTGCGGAAGCTATGCTCTTTTCTGCCTACGCACCAGAAAAGAGGGGGCTGGCGATGGGCATTTATGGCTTGGGTGTTAGCTTTGCACCCGCCCTGGGTCCTACCCTTGGGGGATGGATCGCAGAACACATAGACTGGCG
>JBMSAU010000109.1:0-4759 GCA_049414625.1 Thermodesulfobacteriaceae bacterium | reverse complement strand
AGAACCTCATACCCCGAAAGGACTCTAAGCAACCTCTGAGCCTCAGAAAAGGAAAGGCAATTTAGGTCAACATAAACTTTTCCTTTGGTGAGATGGCTTAGCAAATCCTTTAAGCTTTTAAGCTGAATGACTTGAGCACCGGGGAGATCAAGCAAAACATTCGCTGGTCTTTTGATAAAGGCTTTTAAGCCTTCATTGGTTATGAGTAAAGCTCCCCGAAAGAAGGCTCCAGTAAAGTAGAAGAGATTGATAGGGTTTAGGATGAGAAAGGATGAGGATGGTTCTTTGCTTATGAGCTCCTTTAGGGTTTTTATCCTTCGGGCTAATTCCTCTTTATTCACCTTCTATTCCGCAGGATGAGCCCTCTTTTTGTTCAGCTAATCTTCCCTTTAAAGTTTTGCTAAGCTCAAGCACCGTATTTGCATAAGGTTCGCTCTTGTTATACTTCATGATGACTTTAAATTTCTTCTCCCGTGTTAAAGAGCGCTTATATCCCTCTTTAGCCAAGTAGTTTGCTATGCTTGCTAAAGCATCGGGATAATCAAAAAGGTTTACTTTGCCGTCGCCATCCCAGTCATACCCGTAGAGGAAAAAACTCCGGGGAACAAACTGAGGATAACCAAAGGCTCCAAAAATAGAGCCTTTCAATTCAAAGGGGGGTACATTGTAGCGGTATAAGTATTCAAGAGCATAAAGAAGTTCACCGTAGGCCCAGTTTGCCCTTCTTCGGTATCTTTGCTTTGTGGTTTCGTTGTTCAAATCAACCTCGCCGTTTTGAGGAAGATAGCGTTGAAAAAGCGTCTCATTTCCAGTCAAGGCAAGGCTTAAGTAAGTGTTTACCACGGAGTGTTTTCCCGTCTTTCTTCCAAGGTCAGTCTCTACAAGAAGGATGCTGACGATGACCTCCTTGTCAACATCAAACTTCCTCTCGATTTCCGAAAGCAAATCGTAGTATCTGCACAGAAACCTGAAAGCTCGCTCAACCCTTTCAGGCTCCAAGAACTGGTGGTAGGGAAGCTTTGCTTCCTTCCAGGTTAAGCTCTTTACCATAAGCTCAGGCTTAAACTCAACCTCCTCAGAACAAAGAACCTTCTCCACAAAATCCTCAGGCACCTTCCCCTTTAAATCCTGCTTCACCTTTTCTTTAAGGTTTAGAAAATAAGGTCTGACTTCATCGTTTAGCCTTGGGGCACAGGTAGCGTTCCCTTCCTTGAAAGAGCAAGAAGAGGTCTCAACAGAAACGATAAAAAGGACTATAAACAAAAAGAGGTAAAACATCAGCCTTCAATCCTTGCTAAATTTAGCAGACTTCCGGCAAGGATGCTTTGCCTCTCTCTGGGTGAAAGCTCAAGCTTTGCCAAAACCTCACCCTTGCCTTTTATCTCTATCTTAACGATACTCTCTCCCTTCTCAAGGGCGCTTCTGATCCCTTGGATTATAAACTCGTCTCCCTTTTCAATCTTCTCATAGTCCTCAGGATTTACAAAGACAAGGGGCAAAATGCCAAAGTTTATAAGGTTTGTCCGGTGGATCCTGGCAAAGGACTTAGCAAGCTTAACTCTTACTCCCAGATACCTTGGAGCAAGGGCAGCATGCTCCCTGCTTGAGCCCTGCCCGTAGTTTTCGCCCCCAACAACCATGACCGCTCTACCCTTTTCTTTTAGCCTCAAAGCACTCTCGGCAAACTCAGCATCAACATTTTTATACACAAACTTGCTGATGGCTGGGAGGTTGCTCCTCAAAGGCAGGATCTGAGCCCCAGCGGGCATGATGTGGTCGGTTGTGATGTTATCACCTACCTTAAGAAGAATTACGCCTTCTAAGGTTTCGGGCAAGGGGTCAAAGGCTGGAAGGGGGACAATGTTTGGTCCGCGGATTATTTCAACCTTTTTTGCCTCCTCTTCTGGCAAGGGGGGAATAAGAAGGGAATCGTTTATGATAAACCTCTCTGGCAAGCTTACCTCTGGGTAATCTCCAAGGTCTCTTGGGTCAGTTATCACACCCTTTACCGCGCTTGCCACCGCAACCTCAGGGGAAACAAGGTAGACAAAATCTGGGCTTGTCCCAGACCTTCCGGGAAAGTTCCGAGTAAAGGTCCTAAGAGAGATGCTGTTTGTTGGTGGGGCCTGCCCCATACCGATACAGCCTAAACAGCCTGGGTGATGGATCCTTACTCCTCCATGAAGAAGGGATTTCATACCAGAGAGATGAACAAGGTTTTCTAAAACCTGAAGAGAACCAGGATTTATCTCAAAAGAAACCATAGGATGCACGCGATGCTTTTCAAGGACCTTGGCTACAAGGAGAAGGTCCTTCAAAGAGGAGTTTGCGCAGGAGCCAACGATGACCTGAAAAACAGGCTTTCCTGCCTCTTCATAGACAGGCTTTACATTATCCGGAGAAGATGGGCAAGCAAGAAGGGGCTCAAGCTTATCAAGGTCAACCTCAATGATTTCATCGTAGGTGCAATCTGGGTCTGGGGAAAGCTCTACAAAGTCTTTTTCCCTTCCCTGAGCCTTAAGCCAAGCGTAGGTTTGCTCATCTGAGGGGAAGATGCTCGATGTTGCACCCATCTCGGTGCCAAGGTTGCAGATGGTTGCCCTCTCTGGCACGGTAAGCGTCTTTACTCCTTCGCCAAAATACTCAAAAACTTTGCCAAGCCCTCCCTTTACCGTAAGCCTAGAAAGAAGATACAAGGCTACATCTCTTGCTGAGACCCAGGGTCTAAGCCTACCTTTAAGATGAACTCCAACCACTTTAGGCATCCTTAGATAAAAGGGACGGCCAGCCATGGCTAAGGCTACATCAAGCCCTCCGGCACCGATGGCAAGCATTCCGCATCCGCCAGCGGTTGGTGTGTGGCTGTCTGACCCAAGAAGGGTTTTTCCAGGGACGGCAAACCGTTCAAGATGCACCTGATGGCAGATACCATTACCAGGCTTTGAAAACCAGATACCATAACGCATGGCAATCGTCTGAAGAAACAGATGGTCGTCTGCGTTCTTAAAATCCGTCTGCAAAAGGTTATGGTCTACATAGGAGACAGAAAGCTCGGTCTTTACTCGGTCTAACCCAATGCTTTCAAACTCAAGGTAAGCCATCGTTCCCGTAGCATCCTGAGTAAGCGTCTGGTCAATCCTTATGGCTATCTCTTCCCCTGGGATCATCTTTCCAGAGACAAGGTGTTGAGAGATGATCTTTTGCGTAAGATTAAGCCCCATGCTTACCCCCTTCTATACCTTCTTTTATACATAGTTTAGCCAAAGCAATCTGGAACTAAGCTCTTTAGCTCCTGAAGGACTCTTTCTACTTTTTCCGAAAGCTCTTTAACCCCGCTCAAAGTGTTTGAAAGCACTATAAACTCCGCAACAGAAAGGGGAAAGAAGACATGATAAAGATCTTGCCTTTTTTTCAAGACATAGAGGCTTAAGTTTGGCAAAATCCTTATTATCTCTTCGCAGGTTCCAGTTAGCTCAAAGATAAAGTGTAGGTGCTTAACTTTAACGGAGGGGGAGAGCTCCTTCTTTTCGAGCTCAGTGAGCAAGCGAACCTTAATATCCTGCGAAGAAATAACAGCATGCTTTGGCTCGCAACCCCTAAAAAACTCAGAAGGCAAGATCTCTTGAAGATAGAGGTAAAGGTTTTTCGTAAACTTAAGGTCAAGATGTTCCAGAAAAAGGCTTCTTATGGTGCTTACAGGCATGGAGATAAGGTAGTTGTTCTTTTTTAGCTCATCAAACTTTGCGTTTGCTGGAAGTCTTTCAAGAAATTTGAATATGGGAGTATCGGCAAGTGAGACGATAAAAAAGCTTAAATAATAAAGCTTAAACGCTGAGTTTGAGCTTAAACCAAGGTCCTTTTTACAAAAAGACAAGAACTCTTCTGGTTTTTCTGTTGGGATAGTGAGAAGCCTTAGATCCATGGTAGGTCAAAGAATTATGCCCTTCATTTTAATCTTTATGAGGATTTCTGCAAGTTCAAAATCCTGAGGATAGGTGATCTTTAAGTTTGTTATCTCGCCAGAAACGGTGAAGACTTTATAGCCATAAAAATGTAGAAGGCTCCCCTCATCAGGGAAAACCTTTCCTTCTTTCTCTGCCCTCTCAAGACAAGCTCTCAGATATTCTGATCTTATGCCCTGAGGGGTCTGAACTAAATAAACAGAAGTCCTATCAACAGGGGTAACCACTTGCTCTTCCTCTACCCTAACTAAGGCATCAGAACATGGTATAACAGGTATGACCGCTCCCTTCTCAAGCATCCTTTCTATCACTCGGTCAAGTAAACTTTGGCTAAGGCATGGTCTCACCCCATCGTGAACTAAAAAGTATTTGGTCTCAACCGGAGAAGCCTTAACCCCGTTGAAAACAGACTCTTGCCGTGTTCTCCCACCGTGAACAACAGAAAAAACCTTGGTTAGAGTGTGTTTCTTTACCTCCTCTTCAACCCTTTCTACATAATCCTTAGGGCAAACGATGACAATTTTGTCAATCTTTGGATGCCTTTCAAAAAGTAGAAGCGAATGGAGGTAGACTGGAAGACCAGCCAAAGGAAGAAACTGTTTAGGCAAATCCCCTCCGAAACGTTCCCCTTTCCCAGCACAGGCTAAAATAGCGGTGATCATACCTCTTGCCTCATAAAGCTTTGATAAAGGTTCTTATAAAGCTTTTCTGCCTTTAAGAGCTCATCATGCGTTCCCTCGGCAATGACCCTTCCCCTATCAAGTAGGATGATCTTATCTGCTTTGATGATCGTTGAT
>JBMSAU010000108.1:0-3169 GCA_049414625.1 Thermodesulfobacteriaceae bacterium | reverse complement strand
CTTGAGGCAATGTATTACCATTTCCATCATAATCGGGAATCTCAACTTCAACTTTAATGACTGGATTATCAAGTCCTCCTATTTCAAATTGTTCCTTTGAACCACCTATTCTAAGACCCGTTAAAGCTTTTAAAGTATATTCTATAATAAATGAACCTTTGTAATTAAACATACTTTCACCTCCTTTATATTTATTCTTTTAAATAAGCAACTAAAGCTTCCATAAATTCTATTGTATTATCAAAATTTTCTAAATCTTTATCTAAACTATCTAAAATTACCCACATTAACTCTTTAAAATCATTATCAATAACGTTTCTATTAACTTGATATTGTAAAATCGGATATAATCTATAAAGCCGAGCTTTAATTTGGTATTGATCTTTTCCCTTTTTATACATCTCATATGCAGTTTTAAATTCTGTAAAGATTTTTCTTAATTGAACTCGCGTTAGTTTAAGACTTGTAGAAATTTTATGAGCATATTTATTAGGTTTTATAAGTTCCCCTAAATCAAACTGTTTCAATCCTTTTTTTTCGTTAATCTCCTCAATAAACTTCTTTATAGTAGCATTTTTTACATTAGGAAGATTTTTTACATAAGATTGCACGTTTTCTCTCTCTTTAATCATATTTACACCCCCTTATTTTATTCTCTTGTTTTCATTATTACATATTTTGCTTTAAATAATGCATCTTTCTTTACTTGGTAATCATTTTCAGTATCAAGAAAGAACCCTATTATTTGTTTCCTATCTTCTTCATCTTTAACATTCCTATATAAATAGTAATAAAATCGGGGATAAAACTTAGGAGAAATCTTGTTTTCATCTTCCTTAAAAGAACCTAGTAATTGATAAAACTTATAAAATAAAGATCTTCCTATTTTTCTATTTTTCACAAGATTTACCATTTTTTCTGCTTCTTCAACTGCTTTTTCATATTGTTCCCATTTTAAACTTTCCCCTAAAACTCTAATTGCTGGTTTAATTTCTTTTGCTTTATCTTCTTCACTTCCTGCTAATTCACCCGCAAATCTTACAGGATAAGAATCACGCCCCACAAAAACTCCGCTTGAAAGTTCTATATCTTCGTTGTTGCATGTATATTTTTTAAAATCTTCTCTTATTCTTTTTAAGGCTTCCAAAACTTTATCCCAAGGACCAATTATGAAAAAGTCATCCCCACCTGAATATAATATGTAAATCTTATTTTTAAATTCTGCTAAATTAAAAAGATAATTAAAATAGCCAGAGAAATATAAATCCAAACTTCTACTTAAAGTTGCTATTCTTGAGATGCTATAATCTTCTCCTAACCCCTGCATAAATATAAACCCAAGATTATCCACATCACCTCTTGCAAAAGCAAGTTTCTTGTCTCCTTCTGCAGACATTACTAATTCTTCAAAAGTCATAACTCCTGAATATGTTTGAGGAACAATTTGAGCTATAAACCTAAATCCATCACATTTCTTCTCGTTTAGAAAATTAGTATCATTAAGAAGGTATATACTTTCATTTTCTTTACTTTTACTAGAAACTCTTGACAATTCTTCTAGAAAGTAAACTCCACCTATTCTATCAATGTAGAAACCAGATAAATTTTCTAACTTTTCTTTGGAAAAAATTAAATATTTCGCTTTAGGAATAATTTCTCCTACTTCTTTAAAAGTTTCACACCACTTACATATACTTTTTTCTTCCTCTCCCTTTTCTTCAGTTATAACTACCTGACATGATTGGCAAACTGTATAATTTTTTTCTACATTCTTAAATTCTTGATTTATTATATCTAAAAGTTCTTCCGTAGAATAATTAATTAAAATGTTTATAAATTTTTGTTTTTTATTTTTCTCAAGAATCCTATAAATGTTTTTCATTATTTTTCTATAAACTTCTTTATTCTTTAACTCAGATAAAGTAATCTCAGAATAACCTAAAGCTAATCCAATAGCACCATAAAAATTTTTAAATAAAACTTCTTCCACTTCTTTTGAAAATTTATCTAATTCTTTTTCTATCCCTTCCTCATAACCTAAAACAATTTCAAAATGACCACCTCCAGAATAAAGAATATTAACAAAGGGGTAACCAAATTTATCAAGGAGTGCTCTTGCAATTAGATCAGGAAGAAGAGTTAGAAAAGAGCTTCTTCCTCTTAGTTGCTTTGCAACTCCTTTAATATTAGTTACTCCATAAAGAAATTTTTGAATTCCACTTATATCTCCTTTTAAAAATATCAATTTTGCTTTTGTTTCTGGTTTATCTGTGTTTTTGATAATATTTAAATTATAGTCTGTGTAAAGAGAAGTTGAAAAAGCTGCACAAACTCTTAAGTGATCAAAAAGTGATATGTCTGGATAATGCCTTTCTTTTCTTTCTGGATCATAAGTTGAGGCAGGAACACACCAAAAGTATTTGTAAATTAAGTGATATAAAGCTGTAAGAAGTTTATTTGAAGAATTTAGTTTAATTTTATCTATATAAGTATCTTTTAAGATATTAAATTCCTCTAAAAACCCTTTCCATAAATTTTTATATGCAGTAATTTCATCAAAACTTATAAGGTCTTCTTTTTTTATTGGGAAAATTACTTCGTTATCTATTCGTAAAGGTTGAAGATTGTAAAAGTATTCTTGCACTGAAGAGGTTTCTTGGTTTTTTGATTTATTTTTTGAAATATTAATATTTTGGAAAATTACTCTTAATAAATTTTCTTTTTCTTTTTTTTCTTTTTCACTTCTTTCTGAACTTGAATAACGATCAGCGAGTTGATAAATTCTTGCATAAAGTTTAAGGTCTTCCGGAGCACCTTCTGGATTATGATGATAGCTTGATGCAAGTATAACTGGGTTATCAACAATTTTTTTCAAAAATTCATAAGTTGAAAAGGCATGAGCATATTTAAATTCTTTTTTGTAGTGTTGTTCTTTTTCAATTTCTTTAAAACTTTGTTCATTTTCACTCCAAAGTGCTCTGATTATCACTTTTCCCAAATCATGGACAAGAGCACCTATAGCAAGTAATTTTCTTACTTCCTTTTTATTTCCTTCCATAACTTCCTCTCTCTCCTACTGTATTTATTTAACAACATTTCTCCCCTAATTTCTGACATTCCCTTCTCTAATTTTTCTTAAAAATCTAAATTCTAAAACTGGTTGATAGGA
>JBMSAU010000107.1:0-5067 GCA_049414625.1 Thermodesulfobacteriaceae bacterium | reverse complement strand
GCCGAGGGGTCTCCATTACAATTTTGTAGGGGAAGCATTTGCTCGCCTGTAAAAATATTTGGCGACCGGGCAGTCACCATAATGATCAACTTTTTTAATGTGCACCAGCTTAGTGCTTGTTGTTCCCCTAAAGATACAGGAAGAACACTTTTCCAATAAACATCTCAAAATAATAACAACAAACTTTTTTAAGTCCTTGAATTATCATCATTAAAGGTTATAATACCTATAAAGTAATACTTTGATGGAGGTAATAAGTGTCAAGAAGTCTTACAAGTTCTTCGGTTCTTACTAAAAAATTTCAAATTACTTTGCCCAAAAAAAATCAGGCAAATTCTTGGCGTGAAATCTGGAGAAAGGATAGGTTTTATAGTTGAGGGCAATGAAGTAAAAATCGTTCCTCTAAAATCAACGCTTGAAGAAAATTTTGGAAAAGTAAAGGCAGTTAGTAAGCCAGAAAAGTTCAAAGAAATAAGGGATTTCGTAGAAGAAGAAATAGCAAAAAATGTAATAGAAGAACTTAAATGAGAAAATTCTTAGATACTAACATATTTCTTCGTTATATTACAAAAGATAACGAAGAGAAAGCTTATAAAGTTTTAGAATTATTAAAGAAAATAGAAAAAGGAGAAGAAAAAGCGATCACAAGCCCATTAATAGATATTTACTCTTCAAAAGTATTATAAACTTTCAAAAGAAGAAATAAGAGATTTAGTTTTGCCTCTAATTAATTTAAGTTTGAAAAAGCCTTAGAAGTATTTTCTCATACAAAAGTTTCTTTTGCAGACCTTTTTAATTATTTTTTTATGTTAGAGCATGGAGTAAAAGAAATTTATTCTTATGACGAAGATTTTGATAAGCTTCCAGAAGTAAAAAGATTAATGCCTTAATTTACTACTATATCTAATGCGGAAAGCCATTTGTTTGAATTTATTTTGGTAATGTTTCAATACTGTCTCAATGTTCCTCGGGCCTCTTTTCTGTAACCTTGAACGAAGTAAGGGGTTGCCTCTTTTAGTCTTTCCTTAGCACAGGGAGGTTTCTCGCTGCGCTCGAAAAGACTAGGTACGATTGTTCCTCGAACCCACTTTTTATTCTCACCCCGAGCCGTGAGGCAAGGAGTCTCCATCACAATTTTGTAGAGGAAGCATCTGCTCGCCTAATTCTTTTGCCCTCCCAAGCATAGGCGAGAACTTTCCACCCCAATTATAACGACAAACCAAAAATAAATTATTGAATTCCTCAATAATCTCTATTAAGATGGAAGATAAAAGCGAGGACGCAGAAGATGAGCCTAAACACTCTTTCTCTCGATAAAGAAGAAGTTTGCCTAAAAGGAAAAAGGCTTTATGTTTATCGACCAGCGAGGCTTGAAGATGTCTTTCAGGGCGACCCTTTCTTAGAGGTTCATCGCTTTCCTTTTTGGGTGATGATTTGGCCTGCAAGCCTTGCCCTTGCTGAATACTTGACAAGTCTTCCTCCCCCACTTGACATCTTAGAGATTGGTGCTGGGCTTGGTATCCCCTCTCTTTTTGCTTCTGCCTTCGGTCATAGGGTCTTAGCAACCGATAAAGAGGAGCTTCCTCTCAAACTTCTTAAGCGTTCAGCGGAAGAGCAGGGCTTAGAGCTTAGCGTTAAAACTCTTGACTGGACTAACCCAAACCTTGATAAAAAATTCGATGTTATCGCCGGCGCCGAAGTAGTCATAAAATCTTCCCTATTTGAGCCTCTTTTTAACCTATTTAAATCCTATCTTAAGCCCGAAGGGCATATAATTTTAGCCCACGAAAGTGAACGCAAAAGGACCCTGGTGCCCTTTTTAGTCAAGGCAGAGGAGCATTTTAGAGTTGAAACAAAGTTGGTTCGGCTAAAAAATGAAGAGGAGATAATAGAGATTGTGCTAAACCGACTTACGTTGAAATAAGTGAAGGTTAGCTCAGCTTTAAAATTTCTCACAAAAGCCTTAACCCAAAAGCTCCCTGAGGACCGCGCAAAAAGGGAAGCCTTGGAAATCCTTGCTCATCTCCTTCGTGTTTCCCTTTTAAATGTCTGGCTAAAGCTTGAAGAAGAAGTGCCGGATGAGACGCTAAACCACATCCTATCCCGAAGGTTAACTGGCGAGCCTTTGCCCTACATCCTTGGTATAGCCTATTTCTTTGGTAGACCCTTTTATGTGGAAAGGGGGGTTTTAATACCAAGACCGGAAACAGAGGTTTTGATCGAGCATTTTTTGGAGGTTGCTCCACCGCAAGGAGTTATCTTAGACTTAGGTATAGGCTCAGGCATTCTTGCCATTACCATCCTTCTTGAAAGACCAAACTACATTGCCTTTGGTGTTGACATAAGCAAGGAAGCCCTAAAGGTTGCCCAAAGGAACGCAGATCTTCATGGAGTAAGCTCAAGGTTATATTTAATCCTTGGAGATGCCCTAAAGCCCTTCAAGGAAAAACCTCTTTTCACAGCCATTGTTAGCAACCCCCCTTACATTTCGGAAGAGGAGTTTGAAACCCTTGACGAAGAGGTTAGACTGTTTGAACCAAGGATTGCCCTTGTTTCTGGGAAAACAGGTCTTGAGTTTTATGAGCTCATCCTCCAGCATGAACCTAAACTTTTACAAGAAGGCGGTTTTATCCTTGTTGAACTGGGGTATAATCAAGGAAAATCATTTTATGAGTTGGCAAAAGCTTTAGGCTATAAGGTTGAGTTTAAAAAAGACCTTCTTGGCTATCAAAGGAGTGCTGTGATATGGAAGGAAGAAAATACATCGTAAAAGGGGGAAGACCCCTCAAGGGTGAGATCTCAGTCAAAGGGGCAAAGAACGCTGTCTTGCCAGCCATATCCGCAACCCTTCTTGCCCCCGGAGTTTATGAATTTAAAAATGTGCCGTTGGTAAGGGATGTCTTCTGCATGCTAAACATTCTTTCCCATCTTGGGGCAAGTTGGAAGGTTGATGAGGACACGCTTTATGTGAACACAGAAGGCATACATCGAGTAGACATCCCCTATGAGCTTGCCTCTCAGATCCGGGCTTCCATACTCTTTCTTGGAGCCTTGACCGCAAGGTTTGGGGAGGCAGTTGTCCCTTTGCCGGGGGGATGTCAAATAGGTAGAAGACCCGTTAATTTTCATCAAGCTGGGCTTGAAAAGCTCTCCGCAGAGATCACCCTTGACCACGGAAACCTCGTTGCAAAAGCCAAAAGACTAAAAGGAGCTGAAATCGTTTTGGATTTTCCCTCTGTTACAGCAACGGAAAACCTGATGATGGCTGCCTCTCTTGCCGAGGGTGAAACTGTAATCAAAAACGCTGCCCGGGAGCCAGAGGTCTTCTTTTTGGCAGAGCTTTTGCAAAAAATGGGGGCAGAAATTAAAGGGGCAGGCACTGAAACCATAGTCATTAAGGGAAGAAAGAGATTAAAACCTGCTAAGATTGAAATTATTCCTGACCGCATCGAAGCCGGCACCTTTCTTATCTTAGCAAGCTTGCACCCAGAAAACGAAATCATCATCAAAAATTTCCCCTTTGAATATCTGGAAACTCCACTTCTAAAATTTCAAGAGATGGGTGGAGTTTTAGAAAGAAAAGGTAAGGATGTGGCAAAAGTTTATCCTCAAAGGTCCTACCGTCCCATTGAGATTTCTACCTTACCCTATCCTGGTTTCCCAACCGACCTTCAGCCCATGTTTGCGGTAGCTTTAACTCAAGCAGAGGGGCTCTCTATTATAAGGGAAAACCTGTTTGAAAACCGTTTTCTTTATGCCTTTGAGCTAAACAGACTTTCTGCAAACATCCGCGTGGAAGGTCAAACAGCCTTTATCCAAGGTAAAACTCGGCTTGTCGGCTCACCCGTTAAGGCAACAGACTTAAGGGCAGGAGCAGCTCTTCTTATCGCAGGGCTAATCGCAGAAAACACAACTACTATTTACCGAGCAGAGCTCATAGAAAGGGGCTATGAGAATCTTCCAGAAAGGCTTAAAGAACTATCCGCTGAAATAGAAGTAGAGCGGTGCGCCCATTGCGAAGTTTAAAAGAGATAATCGGGCAAGAACCAGCAATTAGGCTTCTTACTCAAGCCTTATACTCCCGCAGGCTACATCACGCCTACCTTTTTACCGGGCAAGAAGGCGTTGGAAAAGAAGCTACCGCTAAGGCTCTCGTTTATCATCTCTTCTGCAATGTTAGCTTAGATGAACCCTGCGGGTCCTGTCCAGCCTGTCAAAAGCTTGACAAAGGCGTCCATCCTGACCTTCTCGTAGTAGAGCCAGAAAAAAGGGAGATAAAGATCGGGCAAGTTAGGGCTCTTGAAAGGGAACTCCATTTTCGTCCAATAAACGCCGAGTATCGAGTGGTGATCATAAGGTCTGCTGAAAGGTTAAACCCTGAGGCTGGAAACGCTCTCCTAAAATCGTTGGAAGAGCCCCCGCCCTATGTCCTTTTCTTTTTGCTTACTGAGAACGCTTCTCGTCTTCTTCCCACCATTGTGTCCCGTTGCCAAGTGGTTAGGTTTAGACCTTTGCCTAAAGGAGTCATCAAGGATTATTTGATTAAGAGGCTTGGTTTAGATGAAGACTTTGCAGAGACCTTAGCCGAGCTTTCGGCAGGAAGTCTTGGGAGGGCTGTTGAGCTTGCAGAAAAGGGTTTGCTTGAAGACCTTCATGCCTTCGTCTCAGCTGGCACATCTAACAAGGCATCGGCTAAGTATCGCATTTTAGAGAGGCTTGCCAAGTTTTTACCTGAGGACCAGAAAAGATTTTTAGATCTTCTTCGTCTTTGGGTCCTTCGCTCCTACTTAAGCGAAAAAGGAGCTTTGCCCTATCCCAAGGGATTGCCCGAAGAACGGTATAAGGGAGATCCCTTTTCCGCAGAGCTCGCTATAACCTTTTGCGAGTCCGCTCTTGAAAGCTATGTCCTCCCTGAATTGGCCTTCCATCAGCTAATGATAAAGCTTTTTTAGTAAAGCCCTGTTTGCCTCCTCATGCCTTTTTTGTTACCCCCGAGACTTTTTTCTGTTCCCCCCGAGCCTACTTCTGTCACTCCCGAACTTCTTTTCTATCAACCCGAGCCTTTTT